>NZ_JVVG01000023.1:0-87882 GCF_001053265.1 Carnobacterium sp. 1290_CSPC | reverse complement strand
AACTTGATTCATCCATGTAATGAATTACACGGTTTTCTCAAGGGGCGACTTTAAATAAAAAACACTCCGACAATTTTTATTCATTAGAAAGGTCTTTAAACTGGCAAAAAAGGCGTAAACAAACTGTCTACACCTTTCTCTTGATTTATTGATTTACCTAATCTTCTACATTTGAACTTTCACGTTGGCTAGATGATGAACTAGCACTCGCTGAAGAACTTGACGCTGAAGAAGTTGAGCTTGAACTACTATTAGATGATGAACTTGATGATGAGCTATCATCGTCTTCGTCGTCATCATCGTCATTGGATGATGAGCTTGAGGATGAAGATGCGGATGAAGATGAAGATGAAGAGCTTGAACTTGATGAACTAGATACTGGTTCCGGTCCATCAGACATCACAATATATAATTCATCTCCTGCTACAAATTCTGTACCTGGTGTAATCGATTGAGAAATCATAACGCCATCCGGTACCCAACCTGAATATTGTGAATCAAATGAAGCAACTAAACCATTTGAATCAGCATATTGTTGGATTGACGCTCTATTCCAACCAGATAAATCGGCCATCGTAAAGGTTTCAACACCTGCAGAAACAACAAAGTTAATAGTTGTCTCACCAGGTATTACTGCTTTACCTTGTTCGATAGATTGGCTCAAGATGTCGCCTGCTTCAACTGAATCAGAGTAGTCTTCTTCTTGGGTGACGGTAAAGCCTAATGCCGTTAATTCTTCTTCAATTTTCGTAAATGGTTGACCAGTGTAATCCTTTAATTCATACGGCTCAGGACCTTGCGAAATATTGACATCGACTTCCGTATCACGTTTCACTTCTGTGTTTGCTGATGGACTTGAATTGATCACACGACCGGCTTCAACTTCTTCATCGTATACTGCTGTTACATCTCCTAGAACTAAATTTAAACTTTCTAAAGTTAAGGATGCCTCTTGCTCTGTCATACCTGCTAAATCAGGTACAGTAATATTGCGGCCTGCCATGTAGTTATAACCTAGGAAAGCAATCAATAGGAGTCCAACGATTATTCCTGTAATAATGGCAAGTGGTCTACGACTTTTCGGCTGTTTATTACTTGGTTTGCCACCTTGTTTATTAGGTTTACTAGTTGGCTTGCTACCACCATTCTTATCGGTACCATTACCACTAGGACTTGGGGATGGGTCTGCTTGTAAGCCACTAACACTAGCAACATCCGCAGCGCCTGCGCTGCCACCACCCGCAACCGTTCCCGGACCCGCTAAGGCGGCTCCAGCTAAACCAGCGCCTGCAGCCAAAACAGCCTTATCTGCAATATCATGTTCATCTGAATCATCTAAAACAGTATCTTCAGCATTTCCATCGGTTGTACCCGGTTCTGTATCGTCATCAACTGCTTTTTCGCCAGCTGCCATTAACTTTACTTCATCGGACTCTCCTAGACGCATTTGATTTTCGATATCTTCCTTAGCCATGACAATCGTTTCATTGGCCATGTTAGCTGGGATAAATACAGGCTCATTTTTCCGGTTATCAGAAAAGACCGTTTCTAAGTCATCAATCATTTCTTGTGTAGATTGATAACGAGCAGATGGTTCTTTAGCTGTTGCTTTGGCCACCACATTAATTAAACTTTGTGGGGCGTCTTCGCGGTAAGCTTCGATTGGTGGTAGGGGTTCTTGGAAGTGTTTCAGGGCGATTGAGACAGCTGATTCACCGTCAAATGGTACCCGACCTGTCAGCATTTCAAATAGGACTACACCTAATGAGTAGATATCTGAAAGACTTGTAGCCATAGATCCACGCGCCTGTTCTGGTGATAGATAATGGACTGAACCAATAATCGAATTGGTTTGGGTGATGCTTGTTTCAGAAGTCACCATAGCAATCCCAAAGTCCATGATTTTAATCGTCCCGTCCTGGTTGACCATGATATTTTGTGGTTTCAAGTCACGGTGGACAATACCGATATTATGGGCAGCTTGCACCCCTGATAGGATTTGGATCATCAGCGTTTGAATAATATCCACTGGGATTGGGTGGTTTTCACGGATATAGGCCTTCAAGTCCATTCCGTCCACATATTCCATCACGATAAACTTGCCTTCCTCATCTTCACCCACGTCAAATAAACTGACTACGTTTGGGTGGTTTAATTCTGATACGGATAGGGCTTCACGCTCAAATCGTTTGGTGGCATCCATGGCATCTGCTTTCCCAACACGCAAGAATTTGATGGCTACATCACGTTCTAAAATGGGGTCGTAAGCAAGATATACATCTGCCATACCGCCTGAACCGATATGGTTAACGATTTTGTAGCGTTCATCAATGACTTGACCAGATCTCATTAGCATTCACCCCTTTCATTTTCGATTTCCTCATTATAAAATGTCTCTTCAATTGTCTCTTCTCTTTCTGTAAATGGTGGTTTTCTATGGGCAATCACCACCGAAATATTGTCTCGGCCTCCATGGTCATTGGCCATATCCACTAATTGGTCAGCTTTTGCTTCAATTGATAGACTTTCATCTGTCAAAATAGCCAAGGCTTCTGTTTCCTCAACCATATCAGTTAATCCGTCTGAACATAATAGTAAGGTATCATCTACTAAAAAGTCTACAATATTAATATCTACATCAACGTTAGCAGCAATACCCACTGCCCGAGTCACGATATTCTTTTGTGGGTGAACCTGCGCTTCTTCTTTAGTAATCATATCCATATCCAATAATTCTTGGACAAAAGAATGGTCTTTAGTAATTTGCTTTAGTTCATCCACTTGATGAATATAGATACGCGAATCCCCTACATGGGCTAAAACCACTTGTGCCAAGTCCTCTAATGGTACAGCTGCGACGATTGTTGTACCCATACCTGACAAATCATGGTATTGATTGGCTTTTTCAAATATATGGGCATTGGCCGTCTTAATTTGATCAGTCAACCATTCAGAAATGATATTGGCGTCCGTCATGTTTTCAGTGCTTTCCCAAGCAGTTCCTACATGATAAATAGCCATTTCCGAAGCAACATCTCCTGCATTATGGCCACCCATCCCATCACAAAGCAATAAGATTGCTGCTTGGTCTTGGTTGTAAAAAACGCCTACTTGGTCTTGGTTTTGTTTTCGTTCGACACCGACATCAGTTTTGCTTGCGATTTCCATGTATGCTCACTTTCCTTCGCTAGTTTTTTTCAAAGCTGGCGATAAAGAAACCATCAGACATATAGGCATGCGGTAGGATTTCAATTGTTCCATCTGCGCCTATTGATTGGTCTAGGTTATCTCGCCAATGTTTAAATGACTTCAATGTTAGGTCTGGATGTTGGTCTAAAATGGCTTTAACCACATCTTCATTTTCTTCTCTTGTAATTGTACATGTAGAGTAGGTAATCACGCCACCCTTTTTCAACAATGGTAATGCTTGGTTCATAATTGTCACTTGAATATCATGTAAAGCATCCAAATCTTGCAATGTTTTATGGTATTTGGTGTCAGGTTTACGGCGGAATAGGCCCACACCTGAACATGGTGCGTCGACTAGAATCTTATCAAAGCTTGTCGGTTCGCTGCCATTCTCCCCAAAACGGTCTAACAAGGCAGTAGCATCTTGATGGAGAATTTCCACGTGGTCAGCTACCTGCATCCGGTCTACATTTTCTTGAATTAAAGGCAATTTATTTTCTGCTATATCACAGGCAATGACATGCCCAGTTCGGCCAACTGCTTCAGCGATTTGCACAGTTTTTCCACCCGGTGCGGCACAAGCGTCAAGAACTGTTTCCCCTGGTTTCGGGTTTAAAGCTTCTACAGCTAGAAGTGCTGATTCATCTTGAATGGTAATTTCCCCGTTCATAAATAAGGATGAATGGGCTGGATTCCCTTTAGTTACCCGTAAGGCAAATGGTGACAAAGGACTAGGCGCTACTGTAAAACCTTCTGCTTCTAATATCTTTTGATATTCGGTCATTTTTTCTGAGTTTAGGTTATTAAATTTATTGTTGGCCCGTACCGTAATAAAAGGCGTTTGATTGAGTGAATTAGCCAATTTTTCGGCTTCATCTAAGCCAAAACGGTCCACAAAATAATCTACCCATACAGGCGGTAATGAGGCCTCTAGGGTTAACTTCTCTCTTGGATCTTCTTTGGTTTGGATAAAATCGGCCATTGTTTCATAACGTCTGGTGAAATTCCGTAAGACCCCGTTAGCGAATTTAGCCAAGGTCTGATTGCCTCGTTTACGGACAATTCTGACCGCTTCGTCAACTACCGCATAATTTGGGATATTATCTAAATAATACATTTGGTAGGCCGAAACAATGAGTAAAGACCAGACCCATGATTTCACTTTATTGGGCTTGGCTACAAAATCACGGACAAAAGCGTCCAATGTATAGTAGTTTTGAACAGACCCATAAACCAGGTTAGTATAGAGGTTACGGTCTGCTTCGGCCACAGCTTCTTCAGTTAACACCCGGTTAACTTCTTGGTTGATGAAGTGGTTGTGGCGGATAATTTGATTAACTGACTCCATCGCTTGAAAACGAGCAGATAATTTCAGAGGTGTTTGGTAGCCCCCACTATGACCGCCATTTCGGGCATTTGACCCTGGTTCTACTTGATTATTCTCCATCTATATCGTCCTCCACTTGGTCAAAGCTATCGCCGACCGCTAAGTTGCCGGCCCCACCGTTAATGAAGGCTGCAACGTCCATTTGTTTCTTACCAGCTGGTTGTAATTGTTCGATAGCTAGAACGGTTTTGTTCCCTGTTGCTACCCATAATTGAGCCGGTTTCTTTTGAATTTTAATAATTGTGCCTGGTTTTTCGTCAGTCGATTCTTCTTTGACTGGTGCTACCTGCCAAATTTTCCACCGTTGCCCGTCCACTTTGGTATGGGCTACTGGCCAAGCATTAAAGGCCCGCACTTGGTTGTCAATTTGCTGCGCTTCTTTACGCCAATCAATTTGTTCCTGTTGGCTGGTAATATTCGGGGAAAATGTCGCTTCTTCCTCAATTTGAGCTGTCGGTGTAATTTCGCCCGTGAATAATTTTGGCAAAGTATCCATCAACAAGTCAGTCCCTGCAACGGATAGTTTGTCGAACATAGTCGCAACGGTATCGTCACTTTCAATTGGGACTACCACTTGGGTTAAAATGTCCCCTGCGTCCATTTTTTTCACCATGCGCATTATCGTCACGCCTGTTTCCTTGTCACCATTCCAAATGGCATAGTGAACTGGTGCGCCCCCGCGGTATTTAGGTAATAATGATGCATGTACATTTACCGCGCCGTATCTTGGCGCCTCTAATATGCTCGTCGGTAAGAATTGACCAAAGGCTGCAGTGACGATTAAATCGATTTCCTCAGCTAATAAATCTTTGATTTCTTGGTCCCGGCCGATTTTTTCCGGTTGGTAAACTGGAATGTCGTGTTTTAAAGCCGCTTCTTTCACTGGTGATGGTGTTAATTTCCGTTTGCGCCCTACTGGACGGTCGGGCTGCGTCACAACTGCAACCACTTCATACTGATCATCTTGCGCAACTAATGCGTCTAATATATTCACTGAAAATGCGGGTGTCCCCATAAATACGATTCTTTTCAAATGTGTCTCCTTTAAATAAATCCTGTGCTTTCTTCTTATTATACCATTATTTCAATCTGAGATTTTCGCTGATCAGTGTCAGGTTTAGATTGAAATGACTAGCTTTTTTTTACATGAAGGTTTGTGGGTCTACGTCAATGGATACGTAAATTTTGTCTTTAGACCAATTTTGGGCCTTGTCTTGAATTTCTTGTAAAACAGCTTGGATGGCCTGGTTGCCTCGGTGCTGGTACAAGAGTTGGTAATAGTATTGATTATTAATTCTTGAAATGGTCGACTGAGCGGGACCGATCACCTTGGTTGCTTGAATGTCAGCCTGCTGTAAAATTGCAGCCACCTTAGCAGCCGTCGCTTGCGTTGTATGGTCGTCAAAATTAGAAATAGTAAAGCGGACAGTGTAATAATACGGCGAATACTGGTTGAGTTTCCGGTATTGCATTTCGGTTTGATAGAAACGGTCATAATCATGATCTTTAGCCAAAGTTAAGGCATAATGGTCCGGATTATATGTTTGAATCAAGACTTGCCCGTCTAGGTCCCCACGGCCAGCCCGTCCTGACATCTGGGTCAAGAGCTGGAAAGTCCGTTCAGCTGCCCTAAAATCTGGCAGATAGAGTGTGGTATCTGCATTGATAATGCCTACTAAAGTAATGTTTGGAAAATCCAGCCCCTTGGCAATCATCTGGGTACCTAGTAAAATATCTGCTTTTTTATCAGCAATTTGCTTTAATATCCGCTCGTGACTCCCTTTACGCCGGGTGGTGTCCATATCCATTCGGGCCACGGTTCTATTCGGGAACAGCTCATTAATTTCTTGTTCCACCTTTTCCGTCCCCGTTCCAAATTCACGTAAGTGGGTTTGACCACAATGTGGACAACGTTGCGGTCTGGCCTCGTTATAGCCACAATAATGACACTGTAATTTCTTGTCGTGATAGTGGTAAGTCAGTGATACATCACAATTTGGACATTGAAAGGTATAACCGCAGTCTCGGCATTGCATGAAATTGGCGAAACCACGCCGGTTTAACATCAAAGCAACTTGTTCGCCCCGGTCCATTGTAGCCTGCATTTGGTCACGTAATTGCCGTGAGAATTGATAGTAATTTTTATGTTTAAATTCTTCACGCATATCAATCATTTCAACAGGCGGTAGTGGCTTTTGATTTGACCGTTCGGGCATTTCAAGTAGTTGATAAACCCCATTTTGGGCTCGTGCTCTAGATTCTAGACTAGGGGTTGCTGAACCTAAAATAACTGGCGAATGGTGGTAAGCTGCCCGCCATTTGGCCACTTCACGTGCGTGGTAACGGGGATTATCTGACTGTTTGTAGGTAGTTTCGTGTTCTTCATCCAAAATAATCAGGCCTATATTTTTTAATGGTGCAAATATAGATGACCGGGCCCCAACAGCTATTTTAGCTTGGCCATTTTTTAATTTGCGCCACTCATCAAAGTGTTCCCCTGTTGATAATTGACTATGCAAGACCGCTACTTGGTTCCCGAAGCGACTTTTCAACCGGTTGACCATTTGCGGCGTTAAGGAAATTTCTGGTACCAGTAAAATGGCTTCTTTATCTTTATCTAAGGCTTCTTGAATCAGTTGCAGGTAAACCTCTGTCTTCCCTGATCCTGTTACCCCTTGTAGTAAGAAAACCCGGTCTTCTTGGTTATCCATGGCTTCTTTTACAGCATTAAAGGCAGCTTCTTGTTGGGCTTGTAAGGGTAACTTTTCTGATTTTTCAATCGCAATATCTGCATAGGGATCACGGTTAACTTGTTGGTCGTAAAGTTTTAACCAACCTTTTTCTGCCCCTGATTTAAGCGTAGCTGTGTGCAAGTCAAATTCATCTCTTAGGTATTTAGCAGGTACTTTCTTACCGTCCAGCTCCATTAACACTTCCACCAAGGCAAGTTGCTTCTTAGCTGTTTTTCGAATGCTGGTGACTTCTTCCTCTAGTTGGTCAAAGTCCATCAGTGGTTGTATCCATTTTTCCGTTTTATAGCGTTTACGGTCTTCTACCCGATAGTCTATGGACAGGTGACCTTTGTTTTTAAGGGCTATCAACTCGGTGAGAATTCCCCTTTTTTCGGCTTCAGACCAGGCGATTTCACTGAGGTCATCAAAGTATTGCTGATGATCCAGATAGGAAATTTCAGGGGTTGGCAGGAAGAACTTTTCATAATTTACCTTGAGCAAGTTAGGCAGCATGGTATGGTAGGCTTCAACTAAGAAACAAAAATTTTGCTTGGCCATATCCTTACCTAATTGCAACATTTCCGCGTTTAAAACCGGTTCGTCGTCTAAAAGTGCGGTAATCAGCTTCAATTCGCCTTCAAAATCAGCCTCGATTTTAGCTGGTGAAATGACATAACCCAAGAGGTTACGACTGCCAAATGGGACTTGTACCCGCATGCCTGGTTGAATAATATTCACCATTTCTTCAGGGATTTGGTATTCAAAAGGATGGTCCGTCTGCATGGTGGGGACGTCCACGATCACTTCTATAACATTTGCCTCAACCATTCCAGTCGCCTCCTTCATCGTATTCATCTATCTATTGTATAGTAATTGGTTGGAATTTAACATTAATTGCCTGTGGCATATATTGCCGCTTTTACTTTGTATATTCGTTCGTTAATTTATCCTATTTATAAGTAAACTCTAATTAATTTGAAATATCATAGTTTATTTACGAACATTTAACCTTAAATCTATTTACTTGTTCGTTAATTTATCTTAAAATGAGAAAGAAGGAAATATTTTTATTTAAAGGGAGCACAATATGATTGGATTAGAAAAAGCCATTTTAGCGACTTATTTTCATACGCCAGAACATGGTCAACTGACATACCAAGAAGACGCACTGATAACCATCAACCAAGATGGGGTCATCGACCGAATTGTCCCTCAAGATGACGGTGACTACCAACCGCTAATCGCCTTATTTGAAGAACGTGGCACTTTAATTCGTCTAACAGACGGTCAATACTTATTACCAGGTTTCATTGATACCCATATCCATGCCCCTCAATGGCCACAGGCGGGGATTGCTTTAGACGCCCCCTTGGATGTTTGGTTAAATGAACACACTTTTCCACTAGAGGCTAAATATAAAGACATTGACTTCGCGAAAGAAGTTTACACAGACTTAGTGGCGACCTTACTCGCTCGTGGCACCACTACTGCCCTTTATTTCGGGACTATTCACAAAGAATCGTCATTTGAATTGGTTAAGATTGCTGCAGAAAAAGGTCAACGCGCCTTAGTTGGTAAAGTAGTTATGGATGACCCACAAGGTAACCCTGACTTTTACCGAGATGCCTCAACTGAGATTGCCCTACAAAAAACCGAAGAATTCATCCAAGAAGTGCGTGCCTATGGTAAGGACGTCATTCAAGGCGTCTACCCTGTTGTCATGCCCCGCTTTGCCCCCTCTTGTACTGACGAGGCCTTAGCTGGTTTAGGTGCACTAGCTCAAAAATACGACACCCACGTCCATACTCATTGTAGTGAAGGCCAATGGGAACATGATTTTACTTATAAACGCTTCGGTAAAACTGACACAGAAGCGCTTAGAGACTTTGGTTTATTCGGTAAAAAATCAGTTATGGCCCACTCTAACTTTATCAATGACGATGATGCTGCGATTTTTGCAGAAAACCAAACAGCGGTTGCCCACTGCCCTATTTCTAACGTTTATTTTGCTAATAGTATTATTCCCATTAAACACCTAAAAGAATTAGACGTACAAGTTGGCTTAGGAACAGATATTTCCGGTGGCTTCTCACCGTCTCTATATGACGGGATTAAACAAGCCGTGATGAGCTCACGTCAATTAGAAGACGGTGTTAATACCCGTTTACCGCAAGCCAAACGCGGTGTGCCAGATTCTCGCATTTCTGTTGTAGAAGCCTTTTCTCTTGCAACACTTGGTGGTGGTGAAGCCCTTGACTTACCAATTGGTTTAATCAAAGAAGGCTATGCTGCTGATTTCCAAGTAATTGATACCACAGCCAAGGAAAATCGTATCCAAGGATTTGGTGTCTTTGAAGACCTAGGACAAACGTTTGAAAAGATCCTATACCTAGCTAATCAAGCCAATATCCAACAAGTATATGTTCAAGGCAAATTAGTCTCTGAAAAATAATATTCAATTGATGATAAGAGGTATGACCGTTTTGATGGTACACCTCTTTTTTTGCGTATTTCATTAGCTAAGTCACCTCACATATCTAGATTGAATTAGCAAAAAAAACCAAGCAACGGAAAGCTACTTGGCTTAATGAAGTTTATATTTTTCTAAAAATGATAATTAGCTTTGCGATAATGAGTCTGGATCAATCACTAAGTCATTAGAAGCGATTTCTTCTAACGCTTGACCTACAAATTTAGGTGATTGGTATTCATTTAACATCGGATTCTTCTCAACCTGTAATTCAGTTGCGCGTTTTGCAGCAATGGATACTAGTGAGTATTTTGAGTCGATGCGGTCTAATAATTTGTCAATTGATGGATAGATAATCATTATTTTTCGTCGCCTTCCTTTAAGTAATTTTCTACAATATCGTCGATAAATCGGTCTGTTTTTAAATGCTCAGCATTTATGATGGTTTGAATTCGTTCAACTGCCGAGTCTACATTGTCATTTTCCACAACATAGTCGTATTGCGTAACCAATTGCAACTCTTCTCGTGCTTGATGCATCCGTTTCTCAATGACTTCTGGGGCGTCAGTACCACGATTAACTATTCTAGATTCTAACTCATGCATAGTCGGTGGTGCAAGAAAAATGAATACACCATCTGGCATACGTCGCTTAACCTGCAATGCACCTTGAACCTCTATTTCAAGGAAAACATCCTTACCTTGTTCAGTCATTTCTTCAACGTATTGAAGGGGTGTTCCATAGTAGTTGCCCACATATTCAGCATACTCCAACAAACGTTCGTCTTCAATCATACCTTCGAATTCGTCGCGCGATACAAAGAAGTAGTCTTTTCCATCTACTTCGCCCGGGCGTGGTTGTCGGGTTGTTGCAGAAACTGAATAATAAAACTGATCATGATTCGTATCAGTCTCGAACAGCGCTTGTCGCACTGTTCCCTTCCCCACTCCAGAGGGACCGGATAATACAACTAATAGTCCTTTCGATTTCATAGAACACCTTTCACCCTTCACATTTTTATATAGCCTTAATAGTACCACAAATTTAAATATTTTTCTCAAAGACCTGAAGATTTTCTTTAATGTTCGGATTAATTTTCAATTAGAATCATACCATAATTAAGCTTCTGAGTAAAAAGTGAACAGATGTTCGTAAAAAGACTTGCATACCGAACGGACGTTCTTTATAATATAAAATGTAAAGCGAACAAATGTTTGCTAAATCAAGTTACGTTACTACGTACCCATCTTTCTGACCACTGTTCAATATAAGGAGGCTTATCATGCAAAACCCATTATCTTATCAATCAATCCGTAATCTATTCATCCCAGTTGATCCAATGTTGCTTGAAGCTGAACAATCTAGCCAGTCAAATATCCTTTCTTTCAATAGTGAAGAGCGCAAAGCGAAAAAGGAAAGCAACGTATTGACAACTATTATGCCAATCAAAGACATAATCAAACATATTAACTATTCAAACGAATTAGGTGACCCCCTATATATTACCGTTACTCGTCAAATCGGTTCTATGAACACCAAAGATATTTTATTTGGTATCTTTCGGTCAAAATATACCGATAAAGACATTGTCCTATTTGAAGATGTTGATAATGATGTTATGCGCATCATTAAAGTCGATGAAATCATGGCTGTTCGTTCAGTTTATGCCGATTAAATTAATCATCGTTATCACCAACAATTCCATAACACCGCAAAAACCAGCTAATCAGATAGCTGGTTTTTGCTTTTACCTATTATAGAACTGGTGAGAACAATCTCGAGAACCCTTGACGGAATTTCTTCCATTTTGTTTGGTTTTCAAAATGATTGATATCTACTTGAGTCGATTCTTTCAAGTCGTTTTTGAAGATTTCCTCTAATTGGGCAACGAGTTTGCGGTCGTAAACAAAGGCATTGATCTCAAAATTCAAAGCAAAGCTTCGGATATCAAAGTTAGCAGTCCCAACGCTAGCAACATGACCGTCTACGCATACTGTTTTGGCATGTAAGAACCCATCTTCACGGTATTTATGTACGTGAACACCAGCTGGCAGTAAGGATTTTACATAGTATTCAGTTGCTCGATATACTAATGGGTGGTCAGGTTTTGATGGAATCATGATATGGACTTCCACACCTGATAAGGCTGCCATCTCAACTGCTTCAAAGATGGCTTCGTCTGGAATAAAGTAAGGCGTTTGAATATAAATATACTCTTCTGCAATATTAATCATCTGCAGGTAACCCATTTTTATTTGGTCAGATTCTTCGTCTGGACCTGATGAAACAATCTGCATGGCTGTTTCACCATTTACTTCTGGGTCTGGGAAATATTCATGGTCAAAGTCACTTGGTTTGGCTTTTTTAGAAGCGAACCAGTCTACCATAAAACGGCTTTGTAAAGTTTTGACGGCATCTCCTGTAATCCGAAAATGGGTATCACGCCAATAACCTAAAGGTCCTTTACCAATATATTCTTTGGCTACATTAAAGCCTCCTACATAACCGACTAAACCGTCAATCACCACAATTTTACGGTGGTTACGCCAGTTTAGACGAAAATTAAAAATAAAGAAGGGACTTTTTGAGAAGAAACTTTCAAACTGTATCCCTGCTTCTTCCATGCGTTTCACTGATTTCTTACTTAGCCGACGACTACCCACTGCGTCAGCCATCAATTTGACCTCTAATCCCGCTTCGGCCCGGTCAATTAAGGCGTCTACTACCCGCATACCCACTTCATCATCAGTAAAAATGTAGTATTGTACATGCACCGAATCTGTTGCGGCATAGATATCCGCAACTAGTCGGTCCATTTTTTCTTGGCCTGAAATAAAGATTTCGACATGATTGTTTTCAGTCAAGATTGAATAGTCACTCTTAAACAAGACACGCATCATCTTTTGAATACCACGCGGATAATGGTCAACATTTTTCTGTTTACCATCTTTATTTAAATACTTTTCTTTTAGACCATTTAAACCATAAATTTCTTGGTTACGAATCCTAAAGATATTTTGGTCGGAAATCTTTCGACCAACAAAATAATAAATAATAAAACCAATACCTGGTAATAATATTAGCACCAATAACCAAGCCCAAATAGTCGCCACAGGACGGTCTTGTCTAAGGACGGTAATAACTGCGGCGATGGTATTTAACACTAAAAGAATTAAAATCCCATAAAAAATATATAAACCCATGTTTTCCCCTTTTTAAAAGTAAAAGAGCAAACAAAATGGTCGATTGAAAATGCCAAGGACTAGTTGTTTGCTCTTACTTACTATTTATTGTTACAAGATATGATGAACGAGTTAGTCATTCAATAAACGCGAACGTTCTTTGCGCGAAATATATGGCGTATTCTTTGGAATCCAATATTTCGATGAAATGTTTAAGATAATTACTAGGATGACTAAGGCTAAGGCTAAGTTAGCCAAGAATGACCATAACATACTCATCGCATATGTACCGTCAGCCACTTGACCAACATTTAGCACATATTGATTAAAGATAAATTTTAGGATGAAGAATGCGGCAAAAGTCATAACTGTCCCGGTAATTAGGTTTAGGTATACACTAGACATACGGCGGTTGAATAACGTCCGCTGTAAGTTTCGGGCAAATTTACCTGATAACCCAACCATAGCTGTTTGGATTGCACTAGCCACTAGCACCATCCACTCTGTTTGTACATTCTCTACTTGTAAATACCCCACTACTGCTCCAAGTACTGCACCAGCGATAAAGCCTGCTGTTGATCCTCTTCTATATGAATAGAAAACCAATAGGGTTAATGAAATCGCTACGGTAATATTGTAACTTGTAATGGTTACTGGGAAGATACTTTCAATTAATAAAGCCAGGATGACAAACAATAAGCCTTCAACCCAGACTACTAATTTTTGTGACGCGTTCATGCCGGACCCCCTTAGTTTTGTTTCCCTTTTTTCTTATCTTTTTTGTCAGGATGGTAGTTTGAAGCTTCCATAATGACTGGTAAAATCATCGGACGGCGTTGAGTTTCACTATATAATTTCTTACTTAGCGCATCACGGATGTCACCTTTTAATTTAGACCATTCAAAGTTCTTGTCTTTAAGATTTTCCTCAGTCACTTCAACGACGACGTCTTTTGATTCATCTAATAAGGTTTCAGAAGCCTTCATATAGATGAAACCACGAGAAATAATTTCTGGACCAGATAAGATTTTACCTAGACGACGCGAAATAGTTAGGACAACTAAGAAAATACCATCTTCAGATAAGATACGGCGGTCGCGAAGAACAATATTGCCAATATCTCCAACACCTGATCCATCAATCAATACGTTTGAAGCTGGTACGGCACCACCGATATGGATATTGCCATCTTTATAGGTCAAGATATCCCCTTTGTCTAATAAGAAGACATTCTCTTCTGGAATACCTACCTCTGTTGCCAAGTGTTTGTGGGCAGACATTAGACGGTATTCACCTGAAATTGGGACCACATATTTAGGTTTCAATAAGCTGAGCATTAATTGTAAGTCTTTTGGACTTGCATGACCACTTGACGCATACGCCTGAGCTAATTCAACCACTTCACCGCCTGCACGGTAAACATCGTTTTTCGTTTCTGCTACCACTTTTTCCATATCATAAGAAGGTGTTGTCACAATAATGACCTTATCACCGTCTTTAATGGATACAGTTGTGTGGCGACTTGAGGCCATTTTTTGTAAGGTTGTTAACGGTTCACCAGATTTTCCAGTTTCTAGGAAAATAATTTCATGATCTTCAAAACGGCCAAGGTCTTTCAAGTTGGCAATCAAGTCTTTTGACGGAATCGATAGTTTGCCTAAGCGAATAGCTACGTCAATAATTTCTTCCAATTCAGTATCATCTAAGAAAACACGACGCCCCAGTTTACTTGCAACATCTAAAACTTGTTGAATACGCATTAAGTTTGAAGCCACCGCCGCAACGATAACACGACCTTTAGCATTACGCACTTCCTTCAACAAACCTTGTTCAATTTCAATTTCAGTGGCGTTGGGTTTCATATTTTCTGCTGCATTGGAATCTGATAGTAAGGCGAATACACCGTCACGACCAATTTCAACAATACGAGAAAAGTCTGTTTTATATGAATCTGAAACTGTCATATCAAACTTGAAGTCACCTGTATAAACGATTGAACCTTCTGGTGTAGAGACTTCAATCCCTACTGATTCAGGTACAGAGTGGGTAGTTTTAAAGAATTTGATCACGACATTACCAAAATCAATTTCATTATCTTCTGAAATAATATGGAAGTCTTGATAATTCTTCAAGCCAATTTTCTTCGTTTGAATTTTCGCTAATTCAATCGTTAATTCTGTACCAAATACGGGTACTTGAATATCTTTTAATAAATACGGTAAAGCACCAATAGCATCCGCATGGCCGTGGGTTAAAAATACCCCTGCTACACGGTCTTGGTTTTCTTTTAAGTATGTAAAGTCTGGAATCATCATATCGATTCCTAATAATTCATCTGGTGGGTATACAAGACCACAGTCTAAGACATAGATTGCTTCGTCAACTTCGACTAGGTACATGTTTTTCCCGTTTTCACGGACACCACCCAGAGCGATGATATTAATATCACTCATATTACTGCCTCCTAATATATTGGGTTTATTTTTATAAAGTCTGGATGCACGCTAAATAGTTAGTGCAGCCTGTATCCAAGCTGACGCAAATTGTTAATCAGGTCGGATATATTTTTTACTCAAAAAAAGTGCGGTGCAATGACGCTTCGCCATATTGCCCGCACATCGCTAGCTTAAGTATAACATAAACTAGATTAATTTATCAGCTACCATTTGTTCTGCAATCTGAATTGAATTCAATGCGGCACCCTTCCATAAATTGTCAGAAACAACCCACATATGGAATCCACGTGGGAAGTCTAAATCTTTACGGATACGGCCAACAAATGTTTCCGTTTTCTTCTCAGCATTTACTGCTTGAGGGTAAAGTTGTTGGTTGATATCATCTTCCAATACAACACCAGGTGCATCTCGTAAAACATTTTGGATATCTTCAAGTGTCACGTCATCATTATCTACTTCAAAGTAAACAGACTCTGAGTGGCCGTATACAACCGGTACACGCACACATGTCGCTGATACCCCAATCGTATCATCACCTAAGATTTTTTTGGTTTCATTGGTCATTTTCATTTCTTCATAAGTATAGTGGTTGTCTTGGAATTTATCAATTTGCGGCAATACGTTGTAAGCCATTTGATAATGTTTCTCATCACCACCAACTGGCAAGATGCCAGGTGTTTGAATATCATTACCCGCTTCAATATCCCGATATTGTTGACGCATTTCTTCAATAGCTGTCGCCCCTGCACCTGATACCGCTTGGTAAGTAGACACAATCACACGGTCTAACCCAAAGGCATCACGGATTGGATTTAAAGCCACAACCATTTGGATTGTTGAACAGTTAGGGTTAGCTATCAAGCCATTATGATTTTTCAATGCTTGTGGATTTACCTCTGGCACTACTAATGGCGTATTTTCATCCATCCGGAAGGCAGAAGTATTATCAATTACGACTGCACCAGCATCAATGGCTGCTTGGCTAAATTCGACTGAACGGTCTCCACCAGCTGAGAAAAAGGCAATATCCACACCTTCAAAAGCATCCTTCGTCAATTCTTCAACAACATAGTTTTTATCGCCCACCGGTAATTCTTTACCTGCTGAACGCGCTGATGCTAATAGTTTCACATTTTTTACTGGGAAATTTGCTTTTGCAACCAAGTGACGTAATTGTTCCCCAACTGCACCTGTTGCCCCGACAATTGCTACATTATACTCTTTTGCCATAATTGATTCATCCTTTTATTTATATTCGATAGTATTCGTATTCGCTGTTTCATTTTATCAGAGCTTAGCCTTTTTCTCAATGAAAATGACAGTATTATGAAATAAAAATGAGAAAACACTCAATTAATATAAAAATTATCTGTTACCCTTCTTCAGTTTGCACGATCAACAATTTAATGGTCTTCACCCTTATTTAGTCCATATCATGAGAATAGAAAAAGTATCAGTATTTTGATTTATTCACTTTTCTTAGAAGTTAATCTCTTCAAATTCATTACTTCCCTATAAATATTTTATACCGTTAGCACATCAAAATTTTCTCTGAACTATGTAAATGTAGCACAACATCAACCTCATTTTATTTGAATGGAAACCTAAATAGTCGAATTTTTATATTTCAATTGATGACGTTTATTGATGATACTGGACCTATTTTTCTTTATCTCTATATAAAAAAGCACCCAGTTAAAAAACTGGATGCTCTCTTATATAAAATATCTGAATATTACTCAGCGTCTAAACCTTTCATCGTCAAGTTGATACGACCACGGTTGTCGATTTCTGTCACTTTTACGCGGACTTTTTCGTCCATTGACACTACGTCTTCCACATTATTGGTTCGTTCTTCTTGCAGTTGAGAAATATGCACTAAACCATCTTTACCTTTAGCGATCTCAACAAAGGCACCAAATTTTTCAATGCGTTTGACAGTTCCTTCATACACTTCACCTGCTTGAACTTTTAGGGTCAATTCAGCAATAATTTCTTTCGCGCGTTTGATCATTGCCGCATTATCTGAAGCGATATTCACGCCACCTTCTTGATCGATATCAATTTTAACACCTGTTTCATCGATAATTTTGTTGATGGTGTCGCCACCTTTACCGATAACCACTTTAATGTCATCTGGATCAATTTGCATTTGCTCAATTTTTGGTGCATAAGGACTTAATTCAGCACGTGGCGCGTCAATTGCAGTTGCTAAGTGACCCAAGATTTCAACACGCGCTTTATGTGCTTGGTCTAAAGCTTCACGTAGAATTTGTTCCGTGATCCCTTTAATCTTGATATCCATTTGTAGCGCAGTAATACCGTTTTCTGTACCGGCTACTTTAAAGTCCATGTCACCTAAGTGGTCTTCTAGACCTTGGATATCTGTTAAAACAGTGTAGTTTTCTTCGTCTTCATCCATGATTAGACCCATTGCGATACCAGCAACTGGTGCTTTAATTGGCACACCTGCGTCCATAAGGGCTAAAGTACCCGCACAAATAGATGCTTGTGATGATGAACCGTTAGATTCTAATACTTCAGCAACTAAACGAATTGCATACGGGAAGTCTTCTTCACTTGGCAATACTTCGTTTAAGGCGCGGTAACCTAAAGCACCGTGACCAATTTCACGACGACCAGGCGAACCGTAACGGCCGGTTGAACCTACTGAGTATTGAGGGAAGTTGTAGTGGTGCATGAAACGTTGGGTAACATCACCTGATAAACCATCAATACGTTGTTCTTCAGATAATGGTGCTAATGTCGCTACTGATAAGGCTTGAGTTTGTCCACGAGTGAATAAACCAGAACCGTGTGTACGTGGTAATAAGCCAACTTCTGAAGCTAATGGACGGATTTCGTCAATTTTACGACCATCAGGACGTACTTTATCGTCAGTAATTAAACGGCGAACTTCTTTATATTCTAATTGGTGAGCGATTTGGCGCACTTGGTCCATTAATTTTGCAACATCTTCATGTTCTGCATATAATTCGCTGTAGTGGTCGATAATCGCTGCTTTAACCGCTTCGATATTTTCTTCACGTTCCAATTTATCAAAAGTTTGGATAGCGTCAACCATTTGTTGATTGTATTGTGCTGTTACTTCAGCAACCAACACGTTGTCCGGTGTATTTAATTGGACGTCCATTTTCTCTTGACCAACTTTTTCACGGATCTCGTCTTGGAAGTAGCATAATTCACGGATTGATGTGTGACCAAACATTAAGGCTTCAAGCATTTCTGTTTCAGATAACTCTGCAGCTGAAGACTCTACCATGTTGATGGCATCTTTAGAACCAGCAACAATTAACTCTAAATCAGATTGTGCTTGCTGTTCTACAGTTGGGTTAATCACCAAATCACCATTTACACGACCAACATTTACCCCTGCGATAGGACCATCGAAAGGAATATCTGAGATTGTTAAGGCTGCTGATGAACCAAACATTGCGGCCATTTCTGGTGAACAGTCTGGGTCTACGGATAAAACAGTATTAATCACTTGCACTTCATTGGTAAACCCTTCGTCAAACATTGGACGGATAGGACGGTCAATCAAACGTGCTGTTAATGTTGCATGTTCGCTTGGGCGACCTTCACGTTTAATGTAACCACCAGGAATTTTCCCTACTGAGTACATTTTTTCTTCATAGTTTACTTGTAATGGGAAGAAGTCTTGTCCTGGCTTAGCTTCTTTTGCCCCTACAACGGCAGTTAATACGACAGTATCTCCGTAACGAACCAATACCGCTGCATTGGCTTGTTTAGCTACCTGACCATATTCGATCGTTAACGGGCGGCCGGCCCAATTCATTTTAAACACTTGCTTTTCTTCCATGTTCTAACATGCTCCTTTATTTGCATACTGCCAACAAGTTTGCTACTAAACAAATTTCTAAGATCAAGACTTGATACTCACAAATTTGCATAGTAGTGAACAACTGTTGGCGCTTTTATTCCATACTAGTTTATTTTCCTATAAAAAGGGTTAAAAATCAACAAAAGCGAGACACAAAAGTATCCCGCTTTAAGATCATATTTATAAGAATTAACGACGTAAGCCTAATGCTTTGATTAATTCACGGTAACGTTGAACATCTTTGTTACGTAAGTAAGCTAACAAGTTACGACGGTGACCAACTTTTTTCATTAAACCACGGTAAGAATGGTGGTCTTTTTTGTGCGTACGTGCATGTTCGTTAAGAGAGTTGATATCTTCAGTTAAGATAGCGATTTGTACCTCTGGGCTACCAGTATCTCCTTCGTGACGTGCAAATTGTTGGATTAATTCGTTTTTACGTTCTTTTGAAATTGCCATGTGACAACACCTCTTTCATAATATTCGCCGTAAACTGCGACAAGCGTTGGTGATTCAACTCGCGAAGTAAACGGTCATCTGACATTATACACATAATCAACTTATAATGCAAATGGATTCTCAAAAAAATCATCAGCCTTTATTCCCTTGCGAAATGTTCATACAATATATACAATAAAGCTTAATATCGACATGGAGGCCAGCAATGAAAAAAGATCCAATTCAACCTTATTTAATAGCATCCGCCATCACCGCAATACCCTTTATTTTAATCTGTTTAACAGCAATGATTGACGTTGATTTTTTGACAGTAATCGACCAAAATATTGGCCAACATCTCTATCAATGGGGCCCAGCGCCTTTTACAACGTTTGTACAATCTTTCACCCTCATTGGTAATGCCCAAGGAATCATTCCTCTCACGATGATTATAGCTGGTATTTTCTATTATATCAGCCAAAAATGGCAAGTATTACTGTGGATAGTTTTCACTATTCTAGTTGGCGCTGGCCCTGTTGTTGACCTAATTAAAAATATTATTCGACGGACGCGCCCTTCCTACGTGACGCACCTTGTTGACCAAGGAGGCTACTCCTTCCCTTCTGGGCATGCAACTGGCGCAGTACTAGCATGGGGATCCCTAGCTTTCTTAATTTGGTATTATTTTAAGGATAAGTACCCAAAGATGATGCCCTACTTAATTGGCTTTACCATCTTCATGGTGGTTGCCATCAGTGCATCTCGCTTATACCTTGGCGTCCACTATTTATCTGACATCATCGCCGGCTGGTCTATAGGTGCTACTTGGTTAATCCTCTGCTTGAGTTACTTTAACCTTTTTATAGCAGATAAAAAAGCATTGGAAAATGAAGTAAAGGATAACAACTTAAAAGAAAAATAGTCAAAGAAAAAGGCACCGCCGACAAAGCGATGCCTTTTTTGTTATTAAAAATCTTATGAAATATCGAACGCAAGCTACGCTTACTTTATAGTTAAGATAAGTATGAGCTATTTCTTCATTTCTGCTTTTAATTCCATAATAATGTCACGCAATTCAGCCGCTTTTTCGAAGTTTAAGTCCTTGGCAGCTTGTTTCATTTCTAATTCCACATTTCTTAAGGCCTGTTCTCTATCATCGCGTTTCAAAGCTCGGAGTTGTTCTGTTAGAGAATTACTCATTTCTTCAGAATTCACATGGGTAATTCGAATAGCATCACGAATTTCTTTCTTGATTGTTTGCGGTACAATCCCATGTTCCTTGTTATAAGCTTGTTGGATAGCACGACGACGGGCCGTTTCATCCATTGCCCGGCGCATAGAGTCGGTGATACCATCTGCATACAGAATTACATGCCCATTTTGATTACGTGCTGCCCGTCCAATAGTTTGGATCAGCGACCGTTCATTACGTAAGAATCCTTCCTTATCCGCATCTAATATCGTGACTAAGGATACTTCAGGTACATCTATTCCCTCACGCAATAAGTTAATCCCAATCAACACATCGAATACACCTAGACGTAAGTCACGTATAATTTCTGTACGTTCTAACGTCTTGATATCAGAATGCAGATATTTCACCTTAATGCCCACTTCTTCCAAGTAGTCGGTCAGGTCTTCTGCCATTCGTTTCGTTAAAGTGGTGATAAATACCCGTTCTTCACGTTCAATTCGGTCATTAATCTCACTAATAATGTCATCAATTTGACCTTCAATTGGACGAACTTCCACAGTAGGATCAAGCAGGCCGGTTGGTCGAATGATTTGTTCTACAATGTCATCTTCGCCTGCTTTTTCTACTTCATAATCCGCTGGTGTTGCGGATACGAATAGGGTCTGGTTTAATTTGCCTTCAAACTCTTCTAATTTTAATGGTCGGTTATCCAAGGCTGACGGTAAACGGAAACCATGGTCAATTAAAACTTGTTTTCTAGCCTTATCTCCGTTATACATGCCGCGCACCTGTGGCATTGTCATATGTGACTCATCCACCATTAATAAGAAATCTTCTGGGAAGAAATCAAGCAAGGTATATGGTGCTTCCCCAGGTTTACGCCCATCCATATGACGAGAGTAATTTTCGATCCCGTTACAATAACCCATTTCAAGAAGCATTTCTATATCATAGCGAGTACGTTGTTCTAGACGTTGCGCTTCAAGCAACTTCCCTTCATCATTCAACTCTTTCAAACGTTCTTCTAATTCAGCCTCAATTGATTTAACTGATTTTTCTACTTGTTCATGGTCCACCACAAAGTGAGTCGCTGGATAAATGGGATAATGTTCTACTTCAGACTGGACCTCACCTGTTAAAGCATCCACTTCACGAATGCGGTCGATTTCATCACCAAAAAACTCCACTCGAATCGATGAAGAATCATGAGATGATAAGAATACATCCACAATATCCCCGCGCACACGGAAAGTCCCACGCTGGAAGTCGATATCATTTCGTTCATATTGATTTTCAACTAAACGACGCATAAAGGCATCGCGGGATAATGTTTGCCCTTGTCTAATTGATATCACATGGTCGCGGTACTCGACTGGGTTCACCAAACCATAAATACATGAAACAGAAGCTACTACAATCGTATCACGACGCTCCAAAATAGAAGACGTTGCAGAGTGGCGTAACTTATCAATTTCGTCATTCACGGACGCTGATTTTTCAATATATGAATCACTTGACGGCACATATGCTTCCGGTTGGTAGTAGTCGTAGTAAGATACAAAATACTCCACCGCATTATTCGGGAAGAAATCTTTCAACTCCCCGTATAACTGACCTGCCAAGGTTTTATTATGGGCTAGAACCAAAGTTGGTCGGTTGGTTTGGGCGATCACATTGGCCATGGTAAAAGTCTTCCCAGTCCCCGTACCACCTAGTAAAACTTGCGCCTTATCGCCAGCCTCCACTTGTTCTACAATTCTTCTGATGGCTTCCGGTTGGTCCCCATTCGGTTCATATTCCGAAACTAAATCAAATTGGTTTATCATCATGAACCTCTCTTCCTTTTAAAATACACAATTACATACCCTAATATTATACCACCTAAGTGATTAAAGCCGAAACCTTAGCCCTTGGGAAAAGGGGGTTCGCGACTTGGCTGACGGCCCAAGTGAAACAGGTATCAGTTTTCAAAATCACCAGCCTTTTTTCCTTCCCAATGCCAATAAATTTTTGAACAAAATCCTTTTACAAGAGACAAGTCATATTCTTGATGGTATCTATTAGCTCGCTATTTCCACCAAGTTTGTTCTGCCCAAGACATTTTTCCTTATGAATACATAAGACATTATCACTTGTTTATAACAGGTTAGATAAGACTCATTAAATTTACCTTGACTTATCTCTTATTATTTCTGTATAATATTGTCTGTTAGTGACAAGTTCACTTTTATAATTTTGACAGGAAAGTGGGTGTTTTTAATGCCAAATATTGAATCAGCAATCAAACGTGCTCGTCAAAACGAAACTGCTAACGCTCGTAACAGTGCGAAAATCGCTTCTGTACGTACAGCTGTTAAACGTTTTGAACAAGCTGCTGCAGAAAACGCAGACAACAAAGACGAGTTATTCCGTAACGCTTCTAAAATGTTAGATCAAGCTGCTAGCAAAGGATTAATCCACGCTAACAAAGCTGCTCGTGAAAAAGCTCGCTTAGCTAAAAAAGCATAATCGACCTTGGTAAATGGTGTTACCAAAACCGATCATTATAAAAAGCAGGAAAATGACGTACGCATTTTCCTGCTTTTTTTGTTGCCTGTTTTTTCTCATATATATGTCTTAACTGGCTACCCTACCTGAACAAAAGTCTAAAATAAACCACTCAATCCCAAGATGCTGGTCTACTTTCCCCTGTTTAATATCAAAGTCTAATTCAATCAACTTCATATAACCCACCATGAGTAAATTCGGCGAATAAGGATTAATCGATTGGCCAGCCATTTTAATCCGGTATGGATGAACGCCAATCGTTTCAGCCATTGATCCTTGGTCATAACCCGCTTTCTTCAATTGGATAATTTGCGTATACAAGCGGAAGTTAGACTGGAGTAAACCAAGAATGGCGATGGGTTGATTTTTCTGTGCGATTAGTTCGCGGTACAACCTTAAAGCAGCGGCCGAATCTTGACGCATAATATGGTCCGTCAGATGGAAGATATTGTCATCCAATGACGGTGTCACCAACAAGTCTACATCTCGCTGGTTGATCCTTTTCTCATCCCCTACATATAAAATCAACTTGTCCATCTCACGAATGGACTGGGTAAGCTGGTAATTGGTCCGTTTCAAGAATAGAGCCATGGCTTCTCTGGTCATATCGACGCCTTCTGAAGCCACATACCGCTGCATATAGTCCTTCACTTGAGGTTCGGCCATGACAGAGGTATCCACAAATGTGGCCTTCTTCTTGAGTTGTTTCACAATTTTCTTGCGGCCATCTAAGGATTCGTAATCAGCCACAATGACTAAAACCACATCATCAGCGGGATTGTCCAGGTATTCGAGTAAGGACGCGTCATCCTGCTTGATGGCATTCTTCTTTTGTGACCCCGTTAAAAAAGCTGGTTGCCGCATTAAAATCAATCTTGGTTCATTGAAAAATGAAATGGTGTTGGCTTCAATCATGACGTCCGCCAAGCTATCTTCTTCCATATCAAAGGACATGTAATTCATGGCGTTGGCGTCTTCTTGTAAGTACTGACCTTCAATGGCCGTTAAAAACCGGTTGATTAAGTAGGTTTCAGGCCCTTGTAGTACATATATGGGGTCAATTTGCCCGTTATTTAGCGCCTGTAATGCCTTTTGTAATTCCATAACCTACCTCCTAATTTGATTGCACGCTGTCTATTTTAGCGGATTTGGGCCAATAAATATAGTGGACAGCACCCATTGTATCCGTCCGGTATATTTTTGTTTGATTGGCTTCTAAATCAGCCACCACCCGGTCAGCTGGATGGCCATACCGGTTGTCCTTACCCACTGAAATCCAAGCGATTTTTGGGTCAGTCCTCTCGATAAAGTCAGCTGGCGTTGAATGGTCTGATCCGTGGTGAGCCACTTTTAAAATATCCACCGGTAGACTCGGGAGGGCATTTTCTGCTGCCCCATCAATATCCCCTGTAAATAGAAAGTCATGAAGTCCTATTCTACCATATAAGACTAAAGAATCCGCATTTTCTCCTGCACCTGATTTAACCGGCGCTAAAACCTGTAAATTGGTTTTTTGGTCAAGGGCCACCTGGTCTCCAGATTTGAGCCAGATAATCTTCATTTTAGGATTTTTCCCCGCCTCGATTGCTTCCTGCAAGGTAGTTAAGGATTCTGTGTCCGCGTCCATTCCGATTGGTAAATATAAGGTTTCGATTTTAAAGGCCTTGGCAATTTCACCAAATGATCCGATATGGTCAAAGTCCCCGTGAGTTAAAAACACCCCATCGATTGTCCTTGTCCCCGCTGCTTTAAGCGCTGGAATTATTTGCCTTTCAGCGACACTTTCACTGTCCCGTAATTGCCATGATTTGGACGGATCTTGGTCAGCTAAAAGTGTAGTGAAGTTGATTTTCCCCGCTAAATCGATTAAATAGACCTTTCTTTGGTAAGGCATTTCTAGGAAAAAGGTATCCCCCTGCCCAATCGCTAGCATGGCTACTTGCCCGTATCTGTGTAAATAAGGGTTCAAATACAGTAAAACTAAGCTAAGCGCTAGTAGTCCGTGCAAGCTTTTACTGATTTTCGCTTTTGAAAGATCCGCTAGATACATGAGTAAAGTGACCACAAAAAATACCAAGACAGCAATTTGTGGCCTACCCGTCACCCACTGAAACCAAGTCCATTTTTCAGCGAATAGAGCTAACATTTCTATTCCCTCAATCAAATAGGCTAATCCAGCTTGTAGCCAAGTGAAATAAGTGCCTAAACCGGTGATTTGAATGAGTAAAATCAAAAGGAGTCCGGGAAATAAAAAGGTGGCGAATAGCCAGGAGTAGCCGTAATTTAAGATAAGGGACGCCCAGGAGAATTCAAAGTAGGTCATGGTTAAAAAGGGAATGGTGACTAAACTACAGATGAAACTTTGCCAGATTTCGACTTGTAGAGAGTGCCGGCATTTGGCTTGGATAAATTTCCCAGTAAATAAAATGGTATAGGACAAGGCATAGGTCAACTGAAAGGACAGGGTAAAGATACTGCGTGGGTCTATAATTAGGAGTAAAATCATGGACCAGGAAGTGCCTACGAGTGATGAAGGCTGCCCGCCCCACCGCTTCTGGAGGACGTTATAGGTATAGGCTACAAAGGACCGAATCATGCCGTCGGGCCAACCTAAAAAGACGGTATATATGAGTAGGATGGCAATGGCGAAATAATCAAAAGATTCTACTGTGATGCCTAATCGAAGAAGGATTTTCTTGAAAAAAGTTAAGAAATACTGGACGTGAAAACCGGAAATCGAAAACAAATGTATCAGCCCTATTGCTTGATATGCGTCTAACACTTCCCCTTCAAGGGCATCCATTTCATTAAAAAAGAGAGACAAAGTATAAGCTGATACGGTCGGATTTTGAATGGTCCCCAGCCAATTGATTATGGCTTGTCTTTGGTTGGCTAACCAATATTGACCGTGATTTAAATCCCCATTAATGTTAATTGCATCCGGTGACATGATCCAATAAATATCCTGCCGTTTTAAATAAGTCCGGTAGTTAAACAGGTGAAAATTTTGGTTTTCATCGGCCATTTCCAAAGTACCCGTAATTACAGCTCGAAATGATTGGTCTTTGTCTAACCACGCTTTTTGGTCCACTTCTTCGTCCAGCATATAAAATACTTGCACCTTTTCATTTTGTCCGTTTAAACGCGTAGTCCCTTGAAAAGACAAAAGGTTACCTTCAACTTTTACATCAGTGATGGCCACGTCCATAACCAATTCTTCTTCTGACCCAGTTAGGATACTGTGTCGGCCGGCATCTTGATATAAAAAATAAGTGCCGAGTAAACAATGTACAAACACTAGTTGTAGCAGAAATTTACTCTCTCTTAAAGCAAGCACCCGGACCATAAATAAGCCATAACAAAGCCAGGCCCAAGGACTATTGGTCAGGGCTACAATAGCAAGTAGGAGTATACCGAAACTATGGAGGACTAACTTATATTGCATCTTAATTCACCGTGATTAAAGGTCGTAACTTCTCCATCGTTTTCTCCCCAATACCTGAAACTTGGTCTAGGTCATCGACGGTTTCAAATAGTCCGTTCGTCTCCCGGTAATTAATGATATCAGCTGCTCGCTTCTCCCCTATACCAGATAAAGTCTGTAGCATTGTAGTATCTGCAGTATTGATATTGACCAGGTCCCCGTCACTTGTACCGTCCCCAGAACTCTCGGATACAGCACTTTCTGTGACTTTGGAATCAGCAACCAATGCTTCAGTTGAAGGACTGACCTCTTCACCAACTTTAGGGACATAAATCACCATTTGATCTGTCACTAATTGAGCTAAATTCACCTGACTTTGGTCAGCCTCTCCAGTTACCCCACCCGCCATTTCAACCACATCATGAACCCGCATACCTGGGGTCACTGGGACAACTTGCGGAACTTTGATAGCCCCTTTAATGTCTACATACCAGGTTTCATTGGGTGCGCTATTAGCGTTAGTTTCGGATTCTTCACCAACTTCTTCTCTAGAGATTTCGCTTGCTATACCACTCACCGCACTTGATGAAACGACAGTATTTTTAGACAAACCATCTTCTGGCACTAACGAGTCTGATGTTCCTTCGTCTGTTTCTGCCTCTACCATTAAAGCATTAGTTTGGCCTTGTCTGCCTTGAAATACCTGACTAAATCCGTAAATGCCTAGTCCACTCACAGTCAAAAAGACGACAAAAATACCCAGCAAGTAGGGTCTATACAAGGACCACACTTGTTGGATATTCATTTCTTTAATATCTAACTGAAATTGTCTTAGCCACGCCCGCAACTGATTCATTATGATCACCTCACCTATTATATACGGCAAGGTCAGTTAAAAGCGTCGGCTCATTTTTCAAAAAATTTAACCATTTAATTCAGTGTATTTGGCTTTAATGGCTTCGTTGACATTCGGCGGCACAACGCCAGACACGTCCCCGTTAAACTTCGCCACTTCCTTAATAATAGAGCTTGAAACAAAACGATATTTCTCACTTGATAACAAGAGAACGGTCTCGATATCTGGTGCTTGATGCTTGTTCATTAAGGCGATGTTGGTTTCTTGTTCAAAGTCACTGCCGTTACGCAAACCACGGATCAAAATACCGCAGTCCAATTCTCTAGCGAAATTCACTGTTAGGCCAGATTTTAAGTAGATCACTTCCACGTTATCTAGGTGTTTAGTGGCTTCCTGAGCTAAAGCAAATTTCTCCTCGCCAGTAAATAAAGAGGTTTTGGTGGTATTTGTTGCGACAGCGACGTAGACGTAGTCAAACATCTTGGCTGCCCGTTCAATCATGTCCACATGGCCCATTGTTAAGGGGTCAAAAGACCCGGCGTATAAGGCTCTTTCTTTTGTTGTCATCTAGTCTTCCTCCATTTGGTATACCAGGATTCTAGTGATTCCGTAAGTCACATCTTTGATCTGTTTGAGTGGTCCAAAGGCTTCCGGCAGTGTGTCTCGCTTGTCTAATTCACAAATTAAGCGGGCATCCGGTGCCAGCCAATTGTCCGCTAAAAAGCCGTTGATCACATCTTCTAATTGTTGGCCTTTATAAGGTGGGTCCAAGAAAACCAAGTCAAATTGCAGGTCTTTATCTACTTGACGTAATTGTTGGATGGCCTTGCGGTTGTCCCCTGACTTCAAAACATATTGGTCCTCAATCCGCACCGCAGCAACGTTTTCCTTAATCGTCGCTTGTGCTTGCCGGTTCTTTTCAAAACCGTAAACGATTGCTGCCCCTCTTGAAATGGCTTCTATTCCAAGCGCCCCAGACCCCGCATAGAAGTCCAGAACCCTTGTGCCCTCATCAAAATAAGGGCCGATAATATTAAATAATGATTCTTTGATTTTATCTGTAGTTGGTCGGGTATTATCCCCTGGCACCGCCTTTAAACGATGTTTCCCAAATTTTCCAGCTATAACGCGCATAGACTTGTCACCCCACGATTTAAAATTTGTCTATATTTTACCATATCAAAGACCGCCCACCTATAAGTGACCCTTTGAAAAAAGAATCCCCAAGATTAAGCTGAGCATTTTTCTGATTCGAAGCACATAAAAAAGAACGCCGTGCTTAAGCACCTGACGTCCTTTTCCAATCAATATTTAAAAGATTCTACACCATATATCCTAGGAAATACGGCAGTTGCTGGCGCCACCAAATCCAGTCATGAGACACATCTGGCCCCCATTCTGCGAACCAGGCTGGGATATTCTTATTCTCAAAAGCTTCACGCAACTTGTAATAACCGGGCAGACCGTCTGCCTCCCAGTCACCTAAACCGGTACAAACGATGATATCTGCTTGGCGCAAGTGGTCGATAAACCATGGATCGTTTAAGGTCCAAATATAGTCCACTGGAGAGTTATAGTAAACGGCTAGGTCACCGCCGAAGTCACCACCGAAGTAACGGGTGTCGTAAACACCTGATAAGGCAATGGTTTTATTAAAGACATCCGGATGCTTCAATTGAAAATTCAGGGCATGGTAAGCACCCATTGAGCAACCTGTTGTCATCATTGGGTCAAACCAACCTGTATAGTGCTTGATGAATGGGATAGCTTCATCAATAACATAACGTTCGTAGGCATTGTGAGCTTCAGCTCGGTCATGTTGGTACTTGCCCTTGTGTAACCAAGATTCTTGGTCATGGGATGATAAGGTGAAGAATTGGACTTTTCCTTCTTCGATAAAATAATGTGCGGCTTCAATCATGCCGAAGTCCGCAAATTCATCTTTAGAACCACCAGATGACGGGAATACCACTACCGGAATACCTGCGTGTCCGTAACGATTTAAGTACATTTCTTGATTTAAGTGACCTGAATAATGGTGTAAGAATTCTGCGTTCATGGGGTTTCCTCCAGTTTTGGGTAAAATGACAGTCAATGTAAAGCTAGCCTTCTTTATGTTGGTGGACGTAGTTGAAGATATCTTCAACCTCCTCTTCTGTATCCGCTAAAATACCATAGAATTGGTTACCTTGTAAGGCCGCAAAAGCATCTGGTAAACGTTTTGAGAAGACAAAACGGTCGCCGTAATGACTGCGTATAGCCGCTTCATCGTGGGCATACGTATTTTGATCACGGTGAGTAATAGCCACGCAATAACGAGCAGGTACAGTCGGTGTTTCAAAAGGTTGACCGTCCACAATGCGGGCAAATTGACGGAATAAATCCACATGATTGGCATAGTTATACATATCAATAGCATAACCACCGGCCACTCGGTTGTTGTATTCAACCACTAGGTAGTCGTCCCCGTTTTCAAAGAATTCAATATGGAAGAACCGCTCCTTCATACCAAATTGTTTGACGATAGCTTGACCGTACGCCCGTAATTTTTCAGGAATTTCCTTTTGAATAATATAGCCGTAGTCTAATTGGTACTTTAATACCTCCAAAGTTGGGGCATGGTAATACAAGCTTGTTTCAAAGACAATTTCACCATTTTGGTTGATTAAACCGTCATAAGATAGTAATTTTGCATTTTCAATATAAGGCTCAAAGAAATAGGCCTCCTTCTCATCCCACTCTGCAATAAATTTATCCACTGCTTCTTGGTCTTTTAACTTGTATGTCCCTGAAGAACCAACACCTGAATTGGGTTTAGCCACTAAGGGTAGACCAAATTCTTTTACAATTCGATTAATCGTCCCCTTCTTATTGGCTATCTTACCAGGGACAGCTGGAACTCCTGCCTTAGCAAACAACTTCTTCATTTCAGACTTAAATTTAACCTTGCGCAAATCTTTGGGCTTGTTGCCAGGAATATTAAACTGTTCCCGAATCTCAGCTTCCAAATTCAACCAATGCTCATTTTGCGACTCAATCCGGTCAATTTTTCCGTGCTTGAAAAATAAATACGCAACGGCTTTTTTGACTTCTTCAGTATTTTCTAAGTCGTTGACTTTGTAGTATTCAGTCAAATCATCTTTTAAAGATTGAGATAATTGGTCATAGGGTTCCTGACCGATGCCAAGAACGTTGAACCCTTGCTGTTTTAACCGGTTAGTAAATAATTGAAAATTCTCTGGATAAAAAGGTGATGTCACAATAAAATTCATGTAAGCTCCTCCGCTCAAGGTCTTTTGCTTGTATTTTATATTAATTTTCGATTAGAATCTCTCATTCATTATAAGTGGTAATGGGTGCAAAAGCAATTGCATTTAAGTTATGGGAAACGCATTCATTCACCCTTTTTAAGCCCCGCATAACGGGCACTCTGTATCATTTGAACTTAATATGCCCATCGGTTAGAATGGAAAGTGGAGGTGTTTTATGACACAAGAAGTTACTTTAAGATCTGCCCAAGCTGCAGACTATCCAGCATTACACGCATTAAACCGAGGCGCTTGGTTTCAATCAGACTATGAAGAATATCCGGAGGCAACTAACGCTTACGTTGACTTAAACTTAAACAACTCATTGAGTGATGCCTCAATGGCAACAGTGGCTGAGGTAGATGGACAAATCGCTGGCGTTATCTTAGCGTCTGCTGACTCAGAACCTAAATACGGACGGATGTTAATGCGGTCAACAGTTGATGCAGCTGCAACTATCCACGCACAAGGTCAGGAAATTGCCGACTATTTTTATGACCGGATGAAAATAGAAAGTGAATACGATGCAAAATTATTAGAAAAAGCGAAAGCAAGTACCGCCTATGATGGTCGCATCGTTTTATTTATTATGGATCCAAATTTTCAAGGTCTAGGAATCGGCAGCAAATTATTCCAAGCCGCTAAAGATTATTTTGAAGCTAAGAATGTGGAAAACTACTACCTATTCACTGACTCTTCATGTAATTATCCTTTCTATGACCACAAAGGCATGCACCGTGCAGGTAACATAACTTATCATCAACCCGGTCTATTTGAACCGTTTGATGGTTCAAAAAGTACTGAACCTTTTGAATTTTTCATCTATGATAATCAATAACAATACTGGAATAATTTCCATATATGGCGTAAACATGTCAGACCCTACCCTTTTTACATATTTGCTTATCTGCAATGGATAGGCAAGGAAATAGTTTAGCAGATGAACTTTTCTTCGATCACTTGATATACCTACAATATGTACACTTATATTATCGATGTCATGCTCTAGCCACAGACTCGACAACATCGGAGATCTACATCTAATTTAGCTTAATATGACATCGATAATCTGTTTCTAAATTTTTTCTCTATCACCCTCATTTTCAGTACGAAAATAATAATTTCATCTTTCTACTAAATGGGTAATGTTAATAAACATATTTTCTGCGAGAATTTCCTATCATTTTTTGTGATTAATTTAATGATGGTAGAATTTCTCGTTTTTTTTAGCATTAGTTATCAAAAAAATAGTGTTGGCGGTATCCTCTAAGACTCCCTGCCAACACCATCATCCTATAAATTCTTCATTGCGTCAGATCTTATAAATATGTACATTATCATTTTCCATACAGAATTATCTTTCTTATAAAAGCGAAGTATCTATATGGCCATTATTAATCTAAAGTAAATAGCAATTGATCTAGATCAAATATCTCAATATATTTATGTGTATGTTGTTTAATTAAACCTTTATCCTCTAACGAAGAGAACTTCCGACTTATTGTTTCGGGTGTTGTACCCAAATAAGAAGCTAGCTCCTTTTTTGACATTGGTAATGTCACATAAGTATGATTTTCCTCATCTTCAACATATTCTGCTAGAAAATTAATAATACGAGACTCTACCTGCTCCATACCAACCTGCATCGTTTGCTTTTCTGATACCTGTAAACGTTTCGTAACATCTGAAAGTATTCGTCTCATAATTTCTGGGTAAATGTCTAGATAGTTATCCATATCTTTTTTATGGATTCTGCATATGCTTACTTCTGATATTGCTTCAGCATAATTAGAATGGTAACTGTCAGTTTGAAAAATAGCCACTTCGCCCATAAAATCACCAGGATTTAGTATGCGTACCGTTTGTTCACGACCGGATTCATTTAAGTTATAAATACGTACACGCCCATTATTTACGATATATAATGTGTCATCTTTATCACCATTTCCAAATAACAACGCATTCTTTGCATAATGTACTTCATGCGCTGATTGTGCAATTAAACTCATTTGTTCTTCGTTTAGATGGTTAAAAATTGGTACTAACCGTATACAATCTACATGACTATGGTGATGATGGTGTGCCATACAACTTTCCTCCTAATTAATCGTTATCTATATAATCATCGTCTTGTAAAGCATCCTTATTAACAAAGGCTTGAAGCTGCCAAATATTTACATCTAAATAATCTTTATAACTAATTAGTAAATCCTCTAACGTATTATCTGCTTCTTCTTGAGCTAAACGCAATGCACGAACGGTAAATTCACGATTAGTTCTAAAATCTTCTACTAACTGTAAGACCATTTCTTCAGCAGAATAATATTTTTCAGACGGATCTTCAGAAATTATTGTAAATTCCTGAAATTCAGCAGTTGTTGATGCTGGCTTAAATCCCGAAGCTAGTAAACGTTCTGCAATTTTATCAAACCATGTTTCATTCTCATTATACAGTTTTTCAAATAACTCATGCAATGAATAGAAATTTGCCCCTTTTACATACCAGTGATATTGATGTAATTTTACATGTAAGGTATGAATATTGGCCAGTATATGATCTGTAACAGCTGCAGCATTAATCTTGGTATGGTGAATGTGTTCTTTATAGGCTTGTTCAGCAGCTAATTTTTCTTGTCTTTCGTTTACTGTTGTCATTTTATAAACCTTCCTTTACTTTTGAACTAATAACGGAATATCCTAAGTTTTCAATAGCGTTTTCAATTGTACTCAAATTGACTTGTTCTTCATCGAAATCCACCTTTACCTTACTTGCATTAAACAGTACTTTTACAGAATCCTTTTCTACACCAGCGGTCTGTTTTAAACCACTTTCAATTTTTTGTAAACATGATGGACAAGTTAATGTTTCTAATTTTAATGTTGCTTTTGTCATATCTATCACTCCTTTAAATAAATTATATAAGGTATTTTTTTAAAAATAATTGATACAGATCAATTATTTTAATTGATATCCTCTTAATCTCATTGCATTTAAAATAACAACCAAAATACTTGCCTCGTGAACTAACATACCAATTGACATAGACATCCATTCACTGAATAATAAACTAAAGAGTAATATTATCACCACACCAACAGCAATAAGAATATTTTGTCGCATATTCGCATATGTCCCTTTAGCTAAACCTAAAGCATGGGGGAGACGATTAAAATTAGAATTCATCAAAACAATATCTGAACTTTCAATGGCTACATCTGTTCCATTTCCCATAGCTATCCCTACTTCTGCAGTAGCTAGAGAGGGGCTATCATTCACACCATCACCAATAAAAGCAACAATTTCACCAGTAGACTGTCTTTCTTTTAAAAATGCTTGCTTGTCTTCAGGTAGCATATCGCCATGGGCCTCGGTTAATCCTAGCTCCTTTTTAACTAAATTAACAGTACCTTGATTATCCCCTGATAATACAATGAGATTTTTAACACCAAGTGATTTTAATTTTTGTAGGTCTTGTTTAACACCTGGTCGAACTTGGTCACGGATTCCCATTAAAATCATTAACTGATGATCAACTGCTGTTAATACAATTGAACTACCGTCTCTTTCTAATGTATCTAATTTTTTAAGCACATCAGCAGATAGTGGTATCCTTTCTTGTTCCATTAAGTTTTTATTCCCTACTGCAACGATGTGTCCATCAACGTGAGCAATTATGCCCCCACCTTTTATAACCTGTGTACGCTCTACAGGTCGTAGTTTATATTGTGCTAACTTATTCGTAATAGCGACTGCTAAGGGATGATCAGATTCCCTTTCAACCGAGAATAATAGAGACAAATCCTCCTCTTGATTATTTCCATAGTAAACAAATTCGCCCACTTCAGGCTTTCCTTCAGTTAAGGTACCTGTTTTATCAAATAGGACTGTATCTACATTCGCAAAATGACTAATCACTTCAGAACCTTTAAACAAAATACCATTCTTTGCACCATTTCCTATACCCGCCACATTTGAAACCGGTACACCAATGACCAAGGCACCTGGGCAACCAAGTACTAATACAGTAACTGCTAGTGCCGTATCTTTGGTTAATACCCAAACTAATAACCCAATGAAAAGTACTACAGGTGTATACCAACGAGAGAACTGGTCAATAAATCGCTCAGCTTCCGATTTAGAATCTTGTGCCTCTTCTACTAATTCAATAATTCGACCAAATGTAGAATCCTCCCCAATTCTATCAGCGACTATTTGAATAGTCCCATTATCCATAATGGTACCGGCAAATACTTCGTCACCTTTTTCTTTCTTTAGAGGTAAAGATTCGCCAGTGATATTAGCCTCATTTACATGTCCCTTTCCAGTAGTTACCCTACCATCTACTGGAATCTTAGCCCCAGTTTTTACTAAAAGAATATCTCCTTCCTCTACTTCATCAATATCTACTTCTTCAAATTGCCCCTCGTTCAATTGCTTAAAAGCAGTCTCTGGAGCCATTTCTGTCAACTCTTTAATCGCAGATCGTGTTTGCTTAAGTGTACGCTGCTCTAAATATGAGCCAAATAAAAATAAAAAAGTAACAATAGCTGACTCTTCGTAATTTTGAATAAAGAAAGCACCAATAACCGCTATCGTTACTAAAACATCAATACTCACTACTTTTACTTTCATAGCCTGATAAGCCTGTATTGCAATGGGCATAACACCCAATATGGAAGCAATGATAAAAGCACTGTTAAAGATAACCGTATTAGTAAAAATGAAATGTGCAATAAAACCTATCATAATAAGTAAACCACTGATAACTGTAATCTGATTTTTATGTTTCAAAATAATTTGTTGCATATAAATCCCTCCTATACTTTTGTACAACTACAGTGTATTCATTTTTGAAAGATATAAAATTGATGCGCATCAATTTTATAAACATAGTATAAAAAAGTTAAGATTTCGTATTTTAGTCATTTTTTCAAAACTAATTATTATCCTTAAAAAAAATAGTCATCTCAAATTTTCCACAAAAAAAAGAGGGTTTGCATGGTCGATTTAGTTAAATAACTAAATTGTCCATGCAAACCCTCGTATTGATATTTACAGTATTCGTTTTTTGACAATAGATATTATCCAAGACATAGTCGTTAAGATACGATTAAGCCATAAAGAGTAAACTTTCAGTTGTAAAATTGTTATTAATCTAAATTTATATAAATGATAAGTTCAATTTTTTTTAGAAGACCCAACAAATAATAACCAAATCATAAGCGTTTACAATGGCCAACCTTGGCTAATAAATCGTAGACAATCTGGTAGGTGTTTAGACCAATATTTTTCTGAATGTTCGTCCCCATGGAAAATATTCAAAGACACATTCTCTGGCGCTACACCTGCCTGCATCACCTGTTGGCTATATTTAATGGCATCCGTAATATAAGCCTGTTCAGTATAAGGACCGATGATCATCTCATCTATCTCGTCCCCTTCTTCAGTCCCGCATTCGATATAAATCCGTTGATCATTTGGCAAATCCACCCGTTCAATAAACCGGTCAAAATCTTGCGCAACGGCCCAATTGGTCAAAGAAAAAATCCCTAAACGACCAATTTGATCTTTATAGGCAGCGCCAAGATACGTGGAAATGGTCGCCCCAAAGGAAGACCCAATCATCGCTGTGTGGGCAGCGTCCGGTATAGTCCGGTAGTGTTTGTCGACAAAATCTTTGACTATAGTCACCACAAATTCAGAAAATTCAGCGCCCCGTCCCCCTTGACCAGATAGGCTTGAATCATAAGCTTCTTTAACCGTCCACGGTAGGTATTCCAAGGTCCGTGTCTCCTCGCCATTATCAATGCCGACAATAATCATACTTGGTAAATCCGGATTCCGCTTGACCGCGTGAATTGTTTTCCAAGAATGTTTCGAAAAAGCTTCCTTGGAATGAAACACATTCTGTCCGTCATGCATATAAACTACGGGATAATGCTTATCTGCATTTTCTTCATAGCCCTTAGGTAAGAGGACACGAATTCGCCGCTTAGCCAAGGTATAAGGCACATCTAAAATATGTTCTTTAAGTTCCAAATAGAAAAATGGTGCAAACTCCATCCTGACTCTCCTCCAATTATTGAAAAAGGACCCTGGGCACATTCAATCCCAAGGTCCCTTCAAAATTTCATTTACTATATATTTTATTATATATTAAGCATACCGTTCATTCAAACGATCTTTATCATCCGAATCCTTCTTGGCCATCAAGTCTGCCGCATAGGCATCAAAAGCCGTCGCATAATCCGTCGCCATTGCCTGTCTAGGAGACACATCCACCTGACGCACGAAATGTAACTTCTCAAGATTCTTTTGAATATGGTCCGCTTCCGACACATCCGTATACAAAACCGCATACTTCATCTTCCGCGAGACATAATAAACGAATCCGTACTTCTGTAACTGTTTCACCTTTTTATTAGAATACATCCACACAATCAACGCTTGCCGTGACTGTCTTTCATCATAAATACTCATATCATCGACTTCCTTTAATCACTCGCTTTAATTTCATTATAACAGGAATTCCAAAGTCCGTAACCCCTAAACCTTTATATGGCAAAATAACGGGCCTCAACTTGCTGGCCCGCTATTCTTACCTCTTATTTTATTCCAATACTAATAGCAGGTCGCCAGAATTTACTTGGTCGCCGTTGGCAACAAGTAATTCTTTCACAACTGCCTTACGCGGTGCTTTCAAAGTAGTCTCCATCTTCATGGCTTCAGAAATCAACAGTAATTGACCTTCTTCAATTTCATCACCTTGTTGCACCTGAACATCAAGGATTGTACCAGGCATTGTCGCTGCAATATGGTTTGTATTGCCGTGATCAGCTTTACGACGAACAGCAGCCGTTGTTTTAGCATTGGCGTCACGTACTATAATTTCACGAGATTGTCCGTTTAATTCAAAGAAGACAATCCGTTGACCAGTTTCATCCAACTCACCAATTTGGATTAAGCGGATGTATAAGACTTTACCCTTTTGAATTTCAACATTCACAGTTTCACCAGTCTTCATACCATAGAAGAAGCTTGGTGTTGGGATGATTGAAACGTCAGAATAACGTTCAAGTTTATGACGGTAGTCTACAAAAACATCAGGATACATAATGTAAGATAAGACGTCTTGGTCGTCTACATCTTCATCACCTAATTTAGCAATCAATTCTTGACGAGTAGCTTCAAAATCAATTGGTGCTAAGTGTTCACCTGGACGATCAGTTGAAGCCTCTTCACCTTTTAAGATGATGTCAGATACATCTTGCGGGAATCCACCTTCTGGTTGACCGATTTTACCTTTAAATAAATCGATAACAGATTGAGGGAAGTCGTATTTTTTCCCTTCTGCGAAGAATTTATCAATTGTTAGGTCATTTTGAACCATAAATAAGGCCATATCACCAACAACTTTAGATGAAGGGGTAACTTTAACGATATCACCAAACAAGAAGTTTACATCATGATACATTTGTTTTACTTCGTCCCAACGACTACCCAAACCAACAGATTTAGCTTGTTGTTGTAAGTTTGTATATTGACCACCAGGCATCTCTGTATTGTAGATTTCAGTTTCTGGACCCTCTAAACCTGAAGTGAATTCATCGTAGTAAGAACGCACACCTAACCAGTATTGGTTAATTTTCTCTGCATTTTGTACATGGATATTTGGTTTACGGTCGTTATACTCCATCGCATAATATAGTGATTGCATAGATGGTTGTGATGTTGTTGAAGCAAATGCAGAACTTGCCACATCCACAATGTCTACACCTGCACGTGATGCTTCAGTGTAAGTTAAGATACCGTTACCTGCTGTATCATGCGTGTGTAAATGAATTGGCACATCGATATGGTCTTTCAATTCTGAAATTAAAGCATAAGCAGCTTGAGGTTTTAATAAACCAGCCATATCTTTCACTGCAATAATATCTGCGCCCATAGCTTGTAACTCTTTGGCTAAATTTACATAGTAGTCTAGAGAATACTTAGTACGCTCTGGATTTAAGATATCACCTGTATAACACATTGTCGCTTCAGCGATCTTACCAGCATCTTTCACATATTGAATTGGTTTTTCAATTTGTTTAGTCCAGTTTAATGAGTCAAACACACGGAAGACGTCAATTCCTGAAGCTGCAGCCTGGTCAATGAAAGCTTTCAAAGTATTATCTGGGTATGAAGTATACCCAACCGCATTTGAACCACGGAATAACATTTGTAACAAGGTATTTGGCATTGCTTCACGCAACTGCTCTAGACGGCTCCAAGGGTTTTCAGTTAAGAAACGGAAGGCTGCATCAAATGTCGCCCCACCCCAAACTTCCATAGAGAATAGGTTTGGCAAAGCATCTTCCATAACTTTAGCTGGTTTCACCATGTCACGCGTACGCATACGAGTCGCAATCAATGATTGGTGTGCATCGCGCATTGTCGTATCTGTTAATAATAAGTCATTTGAATTTTTAATAAATTCTTGTACACCTTTTGCTCCATCACGGTCTAAAATTTGTTTAGCAGATAAACCACTACGGTCCACCAATTCAATCTTAGGTGTTGGAATCGTTAAGAATTCTGCTTTTTCATTTTCAATACCTGGGAAACCATTTACAGAAATGTCCCCGATGTATTGTAAGACTTTGTTTCCTCGGTCACGGTTTCGTTCTTTAGGGAAGTTGAACAATTCAGGTGTATTGTCGATGAATACAGTGTTTGCAGTACCCTCTTGGAAAACAGGATGGTTTACAACGTTACGCAAGAACGGAATATTGTTCTTAACACCACGCACACGATACTCTCTTAAGGCACGGTCTGTTTTTGCTACCGTATCTTCGAAATCTGTACCGTAAGTGATTAACTTAGCGATCATTGAGTCAAAGTACGGACTAACAACCGTATTTTGGAAACCATTACCCGCATCTAAACGGACACCAAAACCGCCTGGAGAACGGTAAGTGTTGATTTTACCTGTATCTGGGAAGAAATTGTTATTTGGATCCTCTGTAGTTACACGACATTGGATTGCAAAACCATTTAATGGTAAGTCTTCTTGTGCTGGTAAACCAATTTCACTTAAGCTTTCACCTGCTGCAACACGGATCTGTGTTTGGACAATGTCCACACCAGTGATTTGCTCTGTAATTGTATGTTCTACTTGGACACGAGGGTTTACTTCGATAAAGTAGAAGTCATCGCCATCTAACAAGAACTCAACAGTTCCGGCATTAGCGTAGTCCACTGAATCTAAGAAGTCACGGGCAGAATTACAGATACGGTTACGTAGTTCCATTGACATGTTTACAGTTGGGGCAACCTCAACCACCTTTTGGTGACGACGTTGAACTGAACAGTCACGTTCCCATAAATGCATAGTGTTTCCTTGCTCATCAGCCATGATTTGAACTTCAATATGTTTAGGTCCTTCTACGTATTTCTCAACGTAGGCTTCACCTGAACCAAAAGCTTTAGTCGCTTCAGAAACCGCTAGACGGTATTGTTCTGCTACTTCATCTTCTGAACGTACCACACGCATACCACGTCCTCCACCACCTAAGGCAGCTTTGATGATAATTGGGTAACCAGCAGTTTTACCAAATTCAACCACTTCTTCAAGACTTTCAACTGGTCCATCAGAACCTGGAATCAACGGAATATTCGCTTTTTTAGCTGCTTCACGAGCTTTTACTTTATCCCCGAACATATCTAAAATTTCGTGTGAAGGACCGATAAACTTGATGCCCTCTTCCTCACAACGACGCGCAAATTCAGTATTTTCAGACAGGAAGCCGTAACCAGGGTGAATCGCGTCAGCATTCACATCTTTCGCAATTTGGATAATTGACTCGATATCTAAATAAGCCTCAACAGCCTTTTTATCCTTAGACAATCGATAAGACTCATCCGCCTTGAAACGGTGAACTGATCCTTCATCCTCTTGTGAATAAACTGCGACTGTATTAATTCCTAGTTCAAAACACGCTCGGAAAATACGGATTGCGATTTCCCCACGGTTCGCAACTAACACTTTATTTATCATTTATAGTAACTCCTTCTCTTACGTCTCTCATTTCTTGACGCTTGTTTCCACTTGCCAATTGTATCATAGTTTGCCATATTTTGAACAATTTTGATATAGAAAAATGAAAGAAATCTCATTTTATTATCATAATTATTAAAAACTATTAAAGATCATTTATTTAGATATTATTTTATTCTTGATCGTTTTGGCCGTAAAAAAAGAAGCTGAGTTTTACCCCAACTTCTCTTAAATATTATTGATCTTCTATTTTTTTCATTTCATCGGCAACGAATTGAACGTCTGTACCCACAATGACATGTAGGTGGTTTTTGTCTAAGACATTGACGCCCGGAACACCAAGACCTTTGATTCTTGCTTGATCGACTTGGTCAACATCATCTAATTCAAAACGCAATCGTGTTGCACAGTTGTAGTAGCTTCGAATGTTGTCTTGTCCACCAACGGCATCAAAGATGACATTGGCCATGCGTGAATATTTGTCATCGCTAGCTTGGGACGCAGCACCCTCTTTGCCAGCAATAGTTTCTGAATCAGATTCTGTAATCGCTGCTTCAGTTACGGCATTTTCTCTGCGTCCTGGTGTGGCAAAATCGAATTTACGGATAGCAAAATCAAAGATAAAGTAGTAAACCACGAACATCACTAAACCTAGAACTAACAGCATTAATGGTTGGTTAGCAATCGGCACATTCAAGCTTAATGCAAAGTCAACTAACCCTGCTGAGAACCCAAATCCAGCGGTCCAGTGGAAGGTTGCTGCGACAAACATTGAAACCCCTGTTAGGAAGGCGTGAACCAAGTATAATCCTGGCGCTGCAAACATAAATGAGAATTCTAGTGGTTCAGTAATTCCTGTAAAGAATGAAGCGAAAGCACCAGCAATCATAGTACCAGCTGCAATTTTCTTAGCCTTTGATTCTGCGTTTTTATACATGGCTAAAGCTGCCCCAGGTAAACCGAACATCATGATTGGGAAGAAGCCGGCTTGGTACATACCAGTAACCCCTTTTACCCCTTCAGAGGCCCAGAAGTTTCCGATGTCATTAATCCCAATTAAATCAAACCAGAATACTGAGTTTAAGGCGTGGTGTAGACCAGTTGGAATCAGTAACTTGTTGAAGAAACCGTAAATACCAGCACCTAGCGCGCCAAGGCCTGAGATGAAAGTACCGAATGCTACTAAAGCGTCATAAGCTACTGGCCAAACGAAGTACAACAGTAAGGATATGATTAACATAGCGCCTGCTGTTAGGATTGGAATCAACCGTCTACCTGAGAAGAATGCGAGCGCTGTTGGCAATTTAGTACCTGAATAGCGGTTATATAAGGCTGCCGATACTGAACCAGAAATAATGGCCATAAAGACATTTTGTGTTGCGCCGAAAGCCATCGGTACTTCTACAACTGGCATGTCGAGTAAGACACTTAAACCATCTGTTGATAATAGGTTTGTTACAATTAGGTAACCGACTAAACCTGATAAACCAGCCGCCCCATTGGAATCCTTAGATAATCCAGTAGCAATACCGACTGAAAATAGAATCGGTAAATTGTTGATAATGGCAGTCCCTGCTTGAATCAGGAATACAGCCGCTTGGTTCGACCCGTCACCAGAAAGTCCAGCTGGATCAATCCAATAACCTATCCCCATTAATAATGAAGCAACAGGTAAAATCGATACCGGTAGCATGATCGATTTCCCTAAATTTTGTAAATAATTTTTCATATTATCTTATCCTCCCTTTTGATAAAGACAGTTTTTTATATTTTTTGATGACGTTTAACGATTAACGGACTGAACCATACGAAAATAAGTATGACGTTTACCCCGCACCGCCAAACTCAAAGCGGTGATATTTTCTGGATCAGGCATCCGACCGTAGGCACCATCACCAATGTGGTGACAGTCTACGCCAACACGTTTATTAGATAAACCTATCGCCTCGATCACCGAAGCTTGGGCAGACTCTTGACTAGTCCCAATCGTCGCCATCACCAATCCACCGCGTGCATGCACACCTTTCGTGACCACCTGGTTTTCAAGTTCATTCACCCCAGGCACCGTATTCACAGCCGGAATCAAGACCCCATCAGCGCCCTCATCCATAAAACCAAGCAAGGCCTCTTCATTGACGATACTCTCCGTAAGCCCCGCCCCATGCATTTTACCCGCAAGGACTAGCCCTGAAAAATGGCTTTTCGTCATTTTGACAGCAGCCTTGATTGCTGACATAGTCACGCCCGTAGCTGGATTCCCTGTCAGTAAAATCATGTCTACACCCAAATCATCCGCCGCTTGTAAACTCGCTTTAGACACTAAGCGACCTGGATTTAAAGCCACCCGACTTTCAAGCAATTCCTGCTCTTCATCAACAGGCTCCAAATTGATTGCGATCGATCGCCCGATTAATCGCTTCAATTCACGGATGATCTCTTTTGACCCCGCAAATACTTCCAGACCTGGAATTTCTGGGTTGAAGACATCTAACTCATTCAAGACAATGATGTCTGCACCAAACGTCGCCATCACTTCAGGGTTTGACAGCCCTTGAATCAAAGGTGGCGATGTCACTACGGTTTCAGCAACAATTGTCCGTCCTTCACTGGCAAAAATTGCTTGTTTCAATTGACTAGCATCCATCTTATTGATTTCACTGGCACTAGCCGAAATTAAACGTTTCATTCCCTTTCTCCTCCCATTGTAACCGCTAGTTCATCATCAACTAACCGATTACATTTCTCTCTGAATATTATATCAATATTGATAGCTATTACGAAACCTATAACAAAAAGAAACTGGATTTATACACCTAACTTCTTTGTTGATTTTATTCTTTTCGACCTAAAATTTGGTTGATTTTTTAGCTAATTATATCAGATTTACCGCCAAATATAGCTTGAACACCCTTTTGTACTTCAAGTACGGCTTTGTCACCTAAGTCATTTAGGTATCTTTATCAAAAATCCCCGTTAGGAATGGTATTAAGGCCCTAAGAGATAGACACCTACATCCTCAGTATCGTTCTCTTAATGTATATCAGAATAATGAAAGAATTTCGTTTGATAAAGCTTAACAGCATCAGTCAAATGTAATAAAAACCCTTATTGGCAATCGCTTTTAGAATCTACCTTTGCATTTACTTAATTTGCAAGTTTATTTCTGGATAAAAATGAAATGATTTTCAATTTTATCCGTAAATATAAAAAAAACAGACCTTTTAAAAGATCTGCTCTTAGAGATGATGTTATTTTTCATTTTCAGCCAGACTATTTTGATGAGCTTGCTTCTTTTTCATCTGGAGACTACGCCGCCATGAACGATCAGAGGCGATGACGGATAAGGCGATACCTGTCATTATACTCGTTACAAGAAGGCTAGACCCTCCATAAGACATGAAGGGGAAGGTAACACCTGTTAAGGGAATTAAGCCTAATACCCCACCCAAGTTTACAAAAGCTTGAATTAAAAAGTATGAACCAACACCAACAAGAACGGTTTGGTCAAATATACGGCGCATTTTAATAGCCTTGTGGAAGATATAAACCACTAGTGAAAAGTACAAGACAAGTACAAGCATCACGCCCCACAAACCAAATTCCTCTCCAATAATTGCCATAATAAAATCATTATGCGCTTCAGGCAAGTAGCCAAGTTTTTGGATAGAGTTTCCTGCACCACGGCCAAGGATCCCACCATTTGATAAGGCATAATAGCCATAAACTAATTGCAGTCCTGTATCCTGTGCATCCGCGAATGGATTAATAAAAGAGGTAAAGCGGGCAATCTGATAATTATCTATATGCGATAAATCAAATAGATTCAAGACAATAATAACTGCGATATACATAATAATTGCTATTAGAACTGTTTTGGTCAGCCATTTCATTGTTAGACCTGAATTCAATAGGAGGATGACAAATAAAGACCCAAGAATGAGCACCCCACCTACATCAGGGAAGAAGAATACGAGCGTTAACCAAATACCAATAGCTGCCGTCTCTTTTTTGTAATGAGTAATCAATTTAAATGGACTGTTTATTTCAGCAATCTCCGCCTGAACTTCATCTTTAGCTAAAAAATTCGCTACTAAGATAACCAAGGCAGGTTTTGCAAACTCGACGGGTTGAATGGAGAAGGCGCCTACGCCAATCCAACCTTGAGCCCCATTAATAGTTTCCCCAAATATGAAGGTAAAAACTAATAGGACTGTGATACCTAAATATAACATCCTTTGAAAACGTTGATGTCGCCATATTTCTGGCTTGATAATATAAATTATAATGATAGCTAACATACCCACAACCGCAAAGCCGCCCTGTCTCACTAAATAGTAGTATGTAGGCAGTCCAGATGATGTAGCTAGGTAGGATGAAGCAGTTGTCACCATCAGTAACCCAATTATTAATAACAAGCCATATAGTATCAAAATCTTTCCGTTTAAATCCTCACAATGCGCAAGTATTCGCTGAAACGTGCTTGGTCCACCTTTAACTTGTTTGCCTTTTTTACGTTCTTTTTTTGCTTGTTTCTTTACTTTCGCTTCTTTTTGTTTTTGCTTATTTGATTGGGCTTTTTTTTCCTTGGATTCCATTGACACAATCGCCCTCCTTTATGGATTTTAAATGATGCCATACATTTATTGCTACTAGAAGTCAGTATTGGTATAGATAACCATGACTCAGTTATCCATTATAGCATAATCCGCTTCTACATTAACGGCATCCTATTTCATTTTATAAAAAATAAAAGAGGTTTTAGCACCTGATCTACTACTCAATCTACATCTCAAAAAAAAGGCGTAGACAATTTGTCCACGCCTTATCATCTTATTTACTTCTATACCCTCATTGAGTATTGATTAACTTAGATTCTTTTTCTTAGCTGATTTTGCACGTTCAGCTTCGTTTAAAATTGATTTACGTAAACGAATGCTTTCTGGTGTTACTTCACAGTACTCATCTTCATTCATGAATTCTAATGATTCTTCAAGTGTCAGTAGTTTCGGTGTTTTGATTGAAGCTGTTTGGTCTTTGTTTGAAGAACGAACATTAGTTAAGTTTTTAGAACGGATAATGTTTACAACAATATCTTTTTCACGTGTACTTTCACCAACAATCATACCACCGTATACTTGTGTACCTGGGTTAACAAAGATTGTACCACGGTCCTCAACTTGCATGATACCGTAAGTAGTTGCTTTACCAGTATCAGTTGATACTAAGGCACCGTTACGACGACCACCGATTGGCTCGTTGATGTATGGTGCATAGTGGTCAAATGTATGGTTCAAGATACCGTAACCATGTGTTAATGACATGAAGTAAGTTGTGAAACCAATCATACCACGAGCTGGTACATGGTAAGTTAAACGAGTTGTACCTAGACCTGTAGAGATCATGTCTACCATAGTACCACGACGTTGGTTTAAGGCGTCGATAATTGAACCTTGGTATTCTTCAGGTGTATCGATTTGAACTAACTCGAACGGTTCAGATTTCACGCCGTCGATGTTACGGATGATAACTTCTGGACGAGATACTTGTAACTCGTAACCTTCACGACGCATGTTTTCAATCAAGATAGACAAGTGAAGCTCACCACGACCTGAAACAATCCATGCATCCGGAGATTCTGTATTGTCTACTCGTAATGAAACGTCAGTATGTAATTCGTAACGTAAACGTTCTTCTAGTTTACGAGAAGTTACGTGTTTACCTTCTTGACCTGCGAATGGTGAATCGTTTGTTAAGAAAGTCATTTGTAATGTTGGTTCATCAATACGTAATGGCTCTAAAGCCTCTTTGATGCTTGAATCTACAACTGTTTCCCCAACGAAAATATCTTCCATACCAGAAACGGCAATAAGCTCTCCGGCTTTCGCTTCGTTAATTTCAACACGCTCTAAACCTAAGAAACCAAATAGTTTTGTTACACGGAAGTTTTTCTCAGTTCCGTCAAGTTTCATTAAGGTAACTTGGTCCCCTACACGGATAGTACCGCGGAATACACGACCAATACCGATACGACCAACATAGTCGTTATAGTCTAGTAATGATACTTGGAATTGTAAACCTTCTTCAGAGTTATCAACTGGTGCTGGGATTTCATCAAGAATTGTATCGAAGATTGGGTCCATTGTTTCTGATTGGTCAGCTGGATCGTCAGAAAGACTTGAAGTACCACTTAAAGCTGAAGCGTATACTACTGGGAAGTCTAACATTTCATCATCTGCACCTAATTCGATAAACAAGTCTAATACTTCGTCAACAACTTCTGATGGACGAGCTGATGGTTTATCAATTTTGTTTACAACAACGATTGGTGTTAAGTTCGCTTCGAACGCTTTTTTCAATACAAAACGCGTTTGCGGCATTGTACCTTCATAAGCATCTACAACTAAAACTACACCGTCTACCATTGTCATGATACGCTCAACTTCACCACCGAAGTCCGCATGTCCTGGAGTATCCATGATGTTAATGTGGTGACCCTTGTAGTTTACAGCTGTATTCTTAGCTAGGATGGTGATACCACGTTCTTTCTCGATATCGTTAGAGTCCATTGCACGCTCATCAATTTTTGTACGTTCATCTAAAGTATCTGATTGTTCCAACAATTGGTTAACCAAAGTAGTTTTACCGTGGTCAACGTGGGCAATGATTGCAACATTACGAATATCTTCACGTTTTGCCATTTTTAAAAATTCCTCCATTTATATAATAAATACAAAATTTGTATCAATTATTTGTCAAGTTTATGAAACCGTTTTACCGTAAAACCCATAGTTATAAACTTTAACAAAGTTTCTCGTAATAAAACCGCCATAATATCGTATCACTTATCAATTGAAATTACTAGTTTTTTCGATTATGTCGACCAAATAAATCACAAAGTTCAAGCCCCTCTTGATATGAAAAGTACAATGCTTGCTTATCTTGAACCCTTCAGATTTTCAATCATTCGTCGGTATGCTGACGGGTAGGCTGCTAATACCCGATTTTGGTTTAATAAATCAACCGGTTCGCCAGTAAATTGCGACACTTGAATGCCCACTTCGTTTGCCAAGACTTGGCCGGCAGCAATATCCCAGGGTTGCAGCCTCGGTGATACGTAAGCGGCGATTTCACCCTTCAACAAGGCGATGATTTCAATGCCCGCTGACCCATAAATGCGAAGACCCATAGATTCTTTGACTAGTTCTTGTACTTTATAGGCGTCAGTCATTACCATGCCCCCATTGACCGCGATCAAGGAGTCTTTTAGGATTTTGTCCTTGAATGGTGGTTGAAAGACTTGGCCGTTTCGTTTAATGCCTTGACCAGCGGTGGCTTCAAAGTAATCGTCATTCATCACGTCGTACACGACACCTAGCTTTCCAAGGCCGTCTTCGTAGTAAGCGACCATGATGGCAAAGTGATTTTGTTGTAAGACAAAATTGGCTGTCCCATCGATAGGGTCTACAATCCACACACCGCCAGCCAGATTGGACGGTGTGTCCCCCATTTTCTCCTCACCGATATAACGGTCATCTGGAAAGTTCTCTGCAATCTTCTGTCTAAATAATAATTCGACTTCCTTATCTACACTGGTGACCAAATCTTTTCGGTTTGATTTACTCTGGATTTCGATTTCACCATCCAATTGATCATGTATGTAAGCTGTTGCTTCTTCAATCCACTCTCTCACCAATGCTGCCCGCACTTCTAACATCTATTAACATGCCTCCTACTTTACTTACAACACTTTACCATTTCACCCTTATGGCATTGAAATGGATTTTGTTTCTAAATTTCTAGCTTTTTTGATCGTGCCATAAAGTTGATAGCCAGAAATCTTTTCAAAGCTATTGGCTAATTGTTTTTCTTCCATTTTGCTTGGCACAACTTGCTTAAAAGCCTTATATCTACTCAACAATTCTTCGCGGTTGATGCTTGATTCATAAGCTTGTTCCAAGCCATTCCACATTTTTACCACAATCGCCATTTCTTCACTCGTCCAATCTAAATCGATCGGATATTGATAATTGTTAGACATCGTATTCCTCCGCTTTTGTTTTCATCTTTATTATAGCGGAAAATATGTAAAAGAGATAACTTAGCCATCAGTTTTTCAAGTTTTCATTGCACTTTAATGCTAGTACCCTATTATTTGGCGCTATACCATTCGCATTTGTTTTAACCTTTGGACTGATCTTTACACCTAGTTTTCTGCAAATATTGCACAAGGAGCTCAAACCATTATGGCAGATGCTAGTTTATATTTGAGGCTGATATTGGTTGGCTTTCCTTTTACCTTTATTCAAATTTCTTTTAGAGGCTTTTTTTAATATAAAATTCAAAGAACTCATTTGGTATAAAGTCAAAAAAAAAAAAATCCCGCGTAAGTTAAACTTACACGGGATTTTCTCGTCTGAATATTCAAATTGTGATTCATTAAAATGGCCTACATGTGAATTGGCATACCCAATAATCCTTCAGCTGCATCCATTACAGCTTCAGATAATGTAGGGTGACCGTGGATTGTTAAGGCAATGTCTTCTGCGTTCATGCCTGCTTCGATTGCTAAACCAACTTCAGCCATAACGTCTGAAGCGGAGATACCAACCATTTGCGCGCCAACTAATACGTCATCTTCTTTAGTCGCTACTAAACGGATGAAACCTTGGCCAGCGTTTAATGATAATGCACGACCGTTACCCGCTAGTGGGAATTTCACAGTTTTCACGTCTAAACCTTGATCTTTAGCTTCTTTTTCAGTTAAACCGTAAGAAGCTAATTCAGGTGTAGTGTAAGCTACCGATGGCATTACTTTGTAGTCGATAGCTGCTGGTTTACCTGATATTGCTTCTGCAGCAATCTTACCTTCGTAAGATGCTTTATGTGCTAAAGCAGCACCAGGAGTGATATCACCGATTGCGAAGAAGTTTTTCACTGAAGTACGACCTTGATTATCAACTTTCACTAAACCACGTTCAGTTAACTCAACCCCAATTGCTTCTAAACCTAAATCAGCAGTATTCGCACGACGGCCAACAGATACCAATACGTAGTCAGCAGTGATTTCTTTAGCTTCACCTTTAACTTCGTACTTAACTGTTACTGAGTCACCGTTGTCTACGGCTTCTTTGGCCATAGCGTTGACAGTTGTTTCGATTCCGATGTTCTTCATTTCTTTTTCTACAACTTTTACCATATCTTTTTCAAATGTTGGTAATAATTGGGGAGAACCTTCTAAGATTGTTACCTTAGAACCTAGGTTAGCGTAAGCCATACCTAATTCAGAACCGATAACCCCGCCACCGATAACAACTAAGCTTTCAGGAACTTCTTCAAAGTTTAAAGCGCCTGTTGAATCTACAACACGGCCACCAAATTTGAATCCTGGGATTTGGATTGGTGTAGAACCTGTTGCAACGATTGCGTTGTTGAATGAGTATAATTGGTGAGAATCATCGTCACCCATTACAGTAAATTCATTTTCGTTGTTGAAGTAAGCTTCACCACGGATGATTTCAACTTTGTTCTTTTTAAGTAACATTTCAACACCAGAAGTTAAAGTATTTACTACTGTATTGTTCTTCCAGTCTTGTGTTTGCGCGAAGTCTAATTTAACGTCTCCAGAAGTTACACCAAAGACAGCATCGCCGCCTTTAGCGTTATGGTAAGCATGACCAGCTTGGATCAAGGCTTTAGATGGAATACATCCAACGTTTAAGCAGACACCACCGATGAACTCACGTTCAACGATAGCTACTTTTTGGCCCAATTGCGCGGCACGGATGGCAGCTACATAGCCCCCAGGTCCAGAACCAACAACAACTGTATCTAATTCAATTGCGAATGCGCCTACTACCATTCTAAAATCATCCTTCCATTAATAATAATTCAGGGTCAGCCATTAAACGAGCGATTTCATTAAGCGCTTGTTGACCTGTTGCACCATCAACGATACGGTGGTCAAATGTTAATGATAATTTCAATACGCGACCAGCAACAACTTCACCATCATCGTTAACTACTGGTTCAGATTTGATTGCACCGAAACCTAAGATTGCTGTTTCTGGGTAGTTTAAGATTGGTGTGAAGAATTCACCACCAACAGAACCGATGTTAGAGATAGATACTGTACCGTCAGCCATGTCTGGACCTTTAAGTTCGCCAGCGTGTGCTTTAGCAGCATTTTCGTTGATGATATCAGCGATATCAAACATTGAACGAGTGTCTGCATTCTTGATGTTTGGTACGTATAAACCAGCATCTGTATCTGTTGCGATACCAATATTGTAGTAATGTTTGTGTACAAACTCTTGGCTTGCATCGTCAACTGACGCGTTTAATTGAGGGTATTTCTTAACTGCAGCAATTAAAGCTTTAACTGCGTATGGTAAGAATGTCAATTTAGTACCACGTTCAGCCGCAACGTTTTTGAATTTCTTACGGTGATCCCATAATTTAGAAACTTCAACGTCTTTGAACAATGTAACAGATGGTGCTGTATGGTTAGCAGTATCCATTGCTTTAGCGATTGCTTTACGCATTGGTGTCATCTTGATACGTTCTACGCGGTCTGAGTTGTCAGCAACTGCGGCAGCTTTCTTAGCTGGTTTAGCTGCTGGTGCTTCTGTTGTCGCTGCAGCTTGAGCAGTTTCAGTAGCAGGTGCTTCAGGCGCAACATTTGCTGCGCCGTTAAAGTTGGCAACATCTTCACGTAAGACACGACCATTTTTACCAGTACCAGCAACAGCTGTAATGTCAACACCTTGCTCACGCGCAAATTGACGTACAGAAGGCATTGCTAATACGCGTTTGTTAGGGTCTGAAGCAACTGGTACATTACCAGCCGATGCGTTTGTAGATACGCCAGCTGCTGGATCCGCCGCTTTAGTTTCTTGTGCAGGTGATTCTGGTGTAGAAACTGGTGCTGATGCTTCTGAGTTATGACCAGGTGCATCAATTTCAGCTAATACATCACCAACGTTAGCAACCGTTCCAGCTTCAACTAAGATACGAACGATCTTACCTGTTACAGGAGAAGCTACTTCTTCAACTGATTTATCGTTTTGGATTTCAACTAATGAATCTTCTTCATTTACTTCGTCGCCTTCAGCAACCAACCAAGAAACGATTTCACCTTCAGCCATACCTTCACCAACGTCTGGTAAAGTGAATTGGTATACGCCGCCACCTGTTGCAGGTGCAGCTGGTGCTTCCGCTGTTGGTGCAGGTGCTGCAGCTTCTTCTGCAGGCGCTGATGCAGCTGCGTTGTCTTCTAATCCTTCACCTTCAAAAGTGATTAATGGTGTACCAACAATGGCAACATCACCTTCACTGTAATGTAATTCAGTTACTTTACCTGAAACTGGTGAGTAAATTTCTTCTACTGATTTATCGTTTTGGATTTCAACGATTGGATCTTCTTCGTTGACTTGGTCGCCTACAGCTACTAGCCATGAAACGATTTCACCTTCCGCCATACCTTCGCCGACATCTGGTAAATTAAATACAAAGGCCATATTTTTAATTCATCCCTTCTAATTTGAGCTTAAAGTTTATATTTTAACAAGTAATAAAGGGGGCTGTGACATCAGTGTCACGCCCCTAATTACTATTTACCTGTAATTTCGTTAGCAGTCGCAACAATATCAGTTGCATTTGGCAACCAAGCATTTTCAGCCATACCAAATGGGAACACTGTATCTGGCGCAGCTACGACTTTAATAGGTTCTTCTAGAGATAGAATGCTACGTTGAGAAATTTCTGAAGCTACTTTATCGGCAACACCTGCTTGACGTTGTGCTTCTTGTACGATTACTACGCGACCAGTTTTTTCAACTGATTTTGTAATTGTTTCCATATCTAATGGAGAAACTGTACGTAAGTCAACGATTTCAACAGAAACGCCATTTTTAGCTATTTCTTCAGCCGCTTTGATTGCTTCACGAACCATGTAGCCATAAGCAATGATTGTTACATCAGAACCTTCTTGAACTAGGTTAGCTTTACCAATTTCTAACTCGTATTGTTCTTCAGGGACTTCTTCACGGAATGAGCGGTAAAGTTTCATATGCTCTAAGAATAATACTGGGTCGTTATCACGAATAGCAGCTGTTAATAAACCTTTTGCATCGCGTGGGTTTGATGGAATAACAACTTTCAATCCAGGTGTCTGTGCCATTAAACCTTCTAATGAGTCCGCATGCATTTCTGGTGTATGCACACCACCACCAAATGGTGAACGGATAGTGATAGGTAAGTTACGAGTTTGGCCCATACGAAAACGTGTACGGTTCATTTGACCAGCAATTGAGTCAAATACTTCAAATACGAAACCAAAGAATTGGATTTCCATCACTGGACGGAATCCGTGTAATGCCATACCAATTGCCATACCACCGATAGCTGATTCAGATAATGGTGTATCGCTTAAACGTTCTTCGCCATATTTGTCGAATAATCCTTTGGTCGCACGGAAAACACCACCGTTTTTACCAACGTCTTCACCAAAAATATATACTTTTTCATCACGAGCCATTTCTTGGTCTAGCGCTTCAGTGATTGCTTCGATCATTGTTAAGTTAGCCATAATTATTTAGCCTCCTTTGCTGAATATGCTTCAATTTGTTCTTGAATATTTTGTCCAGGCACTTCGAACATGTTTTCTAAGAATTGAGTAACTGTTTGTTTAGGTGCCATGTCAGCTTCTTTCGCAGCTTCTTTGATTTCTTCACGAACTTGTTCTACATATTCATTTTCGATTTCTTCAGACCATAGGCCTTTTCCTTCTAAGAATACACGCATACGGATTAACGGTTCACGTTTAGTCCAGCTGTCGATGTCTTCTTGCGTACGGTAGATCTTAGGATCATCACCTGAAGTAGAATGAGCGCCTAAACGGTTTGTAACTGTTTCAATTAAAACAGGTCCATTACCAGCTAATGCCCATTCTCGTGCTTGTTTAGATACAGCGTAAACTGCTAAAGCATCGTTACCGTCTACTTGAACACCTGGGATACCTACAGATACAGCTTTTTGTGCTAAAGTTTCAGCAGCTGTTTGTTTGTAACGAGGTGTTGAAATTGCAAAACCGTTGTTTTGGATAAAGAATACGACTGGTGCCTTATACCGAGAAGCATAGTTCATACCTTCGTATACATCACCTTGAGATGAACCACCGTCACCTGTATATGTAAATGTTACAGCTTTGTCACCATTTAATTTTTGTGCACGAGCAGACCCCATCGCTTGGATGTATTGTGCACCAATGATAATTTGTGGTGGCAATGCATTTAGATCAGCTGGGTAGTTGTTACCTTCAACATGTCCACGAGACCATAAGAATGCTTGAGAGATTTTTAAACCGTGAGCGATTAATTGAGGGATATCACGATATCCTGGGAACAACCAGTCATCTTTTGTAAATGCATAAGAACTTGCCATTTGAGAAGCTTCTTGACCTAAAGTAGGTGCATAGAAACCTAAACGACCTTGTTTTGCCAATGCCATTGAGCGTTCATGAAGTGTACGTGAGAAAACCAACCGTTTCATTAACTCAACTAATTCTTCATCTGATAAATCAGGCATGAAGTCAGGGTTAACAACATTTCCATCTTCATCTAAAATTTGAACCATTTGAAATTGAGCACTGATAGCATCTAGCTGCGCGTCATAATCCACTGGTAATTTAGCCATTTGTAACACATTCCTCTCTTTTATAAAAATTACACATACGATTGTTAATCTGTGTTATTTTATTTACCTTACTGATTTACTTTATCAAATCATGCGAGCCTTTTCAATCTTTTTGCAATTTTTGCAACAAAATCTATTATAATACAGAAACCGCGATTAGAAACCCCTTCCATTGTTAATTTTGTAGTAATCTTTATCTTTTGCCAAATAATAGGACTTTTCAACACATTAAGAAAACAAATGTTTTTAAGGTGTTTACAAACTGTACTAGTCTATTTTTATCTTCTGTTACATATCGTGAATAAGAATACATGATTTGGTATTTTTGCATTCAGGGACTTTTTATGAGAAAATATATCAGTTATGATAGAAGAAAAGGAGTTGTTCAGATGATTACTATGAAAGACATTATTCGCGAAGGACATCCTACCTTACGAAAGAAAGCTGAAAAAATTACTTTCCCAGTTTCTGATGAAATTCGTCAGTTAGCTGATGATATGATGGAGTTTTTACGCAATAGCCAAGATGAAGAATTAGCTGAAAAATATGGTTTACGGGGTGGCGTTGGGATTGCTGCGCCACAATTAGATGTATCTATTCAAATGACTGCCCTATTAGTGCCAGACTTAATGGATCCAGAAAATGCCGAGCCACTATTAAACGGTGTATTCCTAAACCCACGCGTTGTCAGCCACTCTGTTGAAGGTGTTTGCCTTCGCGAAGGTGAAGGTTGTTTATCCGTTGACCGCGACGTACCAGGTTATGTCCCTCGTCACGCCCGCATTACAGTTACTTACAACGATATTGACGGTAATGAATATAAGAAACGTTTCTCTGGCTACCCAGCCATCGTATTGCAACATGAAATTGACCACTTAAATGGGATCATGTTCTACGATCACATCAGTGAAGAAACACCATTCGCCCTTGACGAGCATACCAACTTGTTAGGCGACGAGTAATTTAAGATTAATTACTTATATATATGAAAAAATGATGCTGGATTTCAATTCCGGCATCATTTTTTTGCGTTATTTGAGTTCGTCTTGTATACGGGCTAACAATTCAACTGCTACACCGATTTTACTTTGTCTTTCTAAAGGTCGTTCACTATCTTTAGTGATTAAAGTCACTTGGTTGTCATCTGTATTGAAGCCAATTGTTTGGTCTGAAACGTCATTAGCGACAATCATGTCAACCCCTTTTTTCACTAATTTGTTGCGACCATATTCAATCACCTTTTGCGTTTCAGCTGCAAAACCCACTGTATAATGACCTTCTTTAGGCAGACTAGCTAAAATATCAGGATTTTCGGCCAATTGAATGGTCAACCCATCTTGATTAGATAGCTGGTCTTTTTTCATTTTTTGATCAGCTGGATAGGCAGATCGGTAGTCAGATACAGCGGCAGACATGATAACAATATCCTTGTCTGTGACATGTTTGTGCATGGTGTCATACAATTCTTGAGCTGATTCGACGGTGACCACTTCTATGCCGGGTAGAACAGGCAGATTTTTAGCGTGGTCAGTACGGACTAGGGTCACTTGTCCGCCAGCTAGTGCGGCCGCATTGGCGATAGCCAAACCCATTTTGCCAGAAGAACGGTTGGTCAAGAATCGGACGGGGTCTAATTTCTCGGTAGTCCCGCCGGCTGATACCAGTAGTTTATGCCCGGTTAAATCAAGAGTTTGCCCCTGCTTATCGATGGCAATATAGGCTAATAGGGCTTGGAATACGGCTTCAGGTGCTGGCATCCGGCCCTTTCCTTCATAGCCCTCTGCTAGGAATCCGGTATCTGGTTCTACCACAATATGGCCGTCTAAACGGAGTTGGCTGACGTTACGTTGAGTAGCCTGGTTAGTCCACATTTTCTCGTTCATAGCGGGTACAAATAAGAGTGGCGATTTCAAGGCCAACATCATGGACAATGCTTCGTTATCCGCAATGCCATTGGCAAATTTCCCAATTGTATTGGCGGTTGCTGGCATAACGATGGCGTAGTCAGTCCAATCGGCTAAAGCGATATGGGCCACGGTATCCGGGCAGTGGACACCTTCAACTAATGATGGATATTTGGTTAGGACTTCAAAGGTAAATGGTGTGACAAATTGCTTGGCAGACGGTGTCAAGGCAACGCGCACATTAGCCCCTGCTTTAATGAGGGTACGGACAAAATCTGGGATTTTATACGCAGCGATGCCACCTGTGACAACGACTGTTAAATTTAATCCTTTAAGCATGGTCTCCTCCACTTTCCAATTGGCTAATCTCCAGTTAAAATGCCCACAACTGTTGCCTTCATATCCGCTACAGTCGATACGCGGTTGTGACGTACTTCAGCAGTTTGAATTTCTTTGATGGCATTTGGATAATCGCGATTTCCTGCAGATTTAATGTTGGCTACCAATTCATCGTCAGTCGCATTTTCAACATCTTGTCCAATAGCTGTCAAAACAGCTTGTGGGAACTTGTATGGGCTAGCTGTTGACACAACAACGCTTGGTCCATTTAGGGCATCTTTGGCCTTCAATTTTTGTAGACTCGCTGATGCAACACCAGTATGCGGATCCATTAAATAGTCGTATTCTTGGTATACGCGGTCAATTTCCGCTTTAGTTTGGTCCTCGTCGGCGAATTCGCCAATGAAGGATGCAAATTTCTCGCTCAGGTCAGCTGGGAATTCGTACCGCCCTTTTTCATCTAGGTCATTCATCAAGTCTGACAATTGGGCCACGTCATCCCCTAAAGCGTGGAATAACATCCGTTCGAAGTTACTTGAAACCAAGATATCCATAGATGGTGAAATAGTTAGCTTGAAATCACGGTTTTTGTCGTAAACTCCTGTGTTGAAGAAGTCGTATAAGACAGTGTTATCGTTAGAAGCACAAACCAATTTACCAACTGGTAGGCCTAATTTTTGTGCATAGTAACCAGCTAAGATGTCCCCGAAGTTTCCTGTTGGGACCACAAAGTTGACCGGACTGCCCGCTTCAATTTCTTCGTGTTTCACTAATTGGGCATATGTGTAGAAGTAGTACACCACTTGCGGAATTAAGCGCCCGATATTCATTGAGTTCGCTGATGAGAATTGGATGTTTTCTGCCGCTAAGTCAGCGCGTAAAGCTTCATCGTTAAATAAGCGTTTTACTTCTGTTTGCGCATCATCAAAGTTCCCTTCAATTGCCACCACAAATGTGTTGTCCCCTTTTTGTGTTACCATTTGTTTTTCTTGAATAGTAGAAACCCCACCTTGCGGGTAGAAGACAATAATTTTTGTACCTGGTACATCTGCGAATCCAGCCATTGCTGCCTTACCAGTGTCGCCTGAAGTAGCTGTCAAAATGGCAATCTCTTTGTCATTGGCATTCATTTCAGCTGATTTTTTCATTAAATGAGGTAAGATTTGTAGCGCTAGGTCTTTAAAGGCAATCGTTGGACCGTGGAATAATTCTAAATAGTAGTCTTCGCCAACTTTCGCTAATGGCGCAATTACATCCGTATCGAATTTTTCATCGTAAGCCCCATCGATACATGCTTTTAAATCTGCTTCTGAAAAGTCATCAAAAAAGATAGACATGACAAAATAAGCCAATTCTTGGTAGGTCATCTCTTTTAATTCAGACCAATCAAGGTCAATGCTAGGCCATTCTGTTGGGACATAAAGTCCGCCATCAGTTGCTAGTCCTTGAATAATGGCCTGTGAAGCTGTCACGATATTATCCTGGTTACGTGTACTTTTAAATTGCATCTTAATCCTCCTAAGCGACTCGTTTTACCCTTTTTATCCATACCAGTCACTCTTTATATTTGCTTCATTTTACCACAGAAGGTCCCTTTATGGCAGTGTGGGCTACTTTTTCTCATACTTTTCTATTGAAAAATTCATTACCAATTGTTTGTTTCCTATCAGTTAAAATAGATTTTACTACTCATATGTGTTATTATTAAGTGTGTTTCTAAATTTTTAAATTGTAGGAAACGTAAATACAAACGTATATACTCAGGAGGTATTCGAATGAAATTTACAGCTCAAAAACGTGATGGCGCTGGTACTTCAGCAGCTAAACAATTACGTAAAGAAGACTTAGTTCCCGGCGTTGTGTACGCAAGTGACTTAGATCCAGTTAACATCTCATTGTCAGTATCTGATGTAGAACAAATTCGTCGTGAATTAGGACTTAACTCAGTATTTGATTTAGAGTTAGATGGTAAGACACATACAGTTTACGTACGTGAAATTTCACAATCAGCGTTGAAACCAACTATCTACAACATTTCTTTACAAGCAATCAAAAAAGGTCAAAAACTTGAAATGCCATTATCTATCGTTATTGTTAACGAAGATGCTTTAGCAGATCAAGAAGGTGTAGCTTCTACGACAACACTTGAAATTAACGTTGTTGCTGACCCAGCAACTGCGCCAGATTCAGTTGAAGTTGACGTTACAGGCTTAGCTATTGGTGACTCAGTAACTGCTGGTGACTTAAAACTTGCTAGCGATATTGAATTAGTAACAGATGCTGAAGAGGTTGTTGTAGCTATTTCTGCGCCAGTTGAAGAGCCAGAAGAAGTTGACCCAGATGCAGAAGTTGCTGAACCAGAATTAATCGATGAAAAAGAAGGCCAAATTGTAGAAGATACTGAAAACTAATATTTTTTCAATTCCTTTCATTACATAAGAACCGGAGTGATTTATTTCACTCTGGTTTTTTGTTTTCTTTAAAAATTAGAAATTCTTCGGCTTTCACTTTACCTGTCATGCCTTAAATCCAGCGAGGCCAAGTCCTTAGCCTTGTTCTAAGGGCTTGGCTGATTATCCTACTTCACTGCGACGGCATGCCAGGTAAGTTTCAACCTATATCGGGAATGCTATTCAAAAAAACTGTACTTAAAATTTCTTTTAACTGTAGATCATTTTGAAAAATCTAGTTTATTTTGGACAGTTAGGGGTTACATGAAACGTTGCCTTATTCTGCACTCCCTAAGGATATTATTTCAAGTCATTTTACCGTCAATATATTAATTCGATTTAATAATTCTATCCATTCGCTCTCAAAAACAGTGTCAAACCACTCGTACGCTACTCCGCTATTCAACACAAGATTGATAACGCTACGTAACGCATTATTTAAGAACAATAATTACCAAAGTTGTGCATTTTCACTGCACATTTTCAAAGAATTTACGTCATTAACCAAATAACTACATGCATCAAAAAACAGGGCGTGATTTCTACGTCACGGCCCTGTTTTGCTTGCGGATATTTATTTTTCAACTAGGATAATTTTCTTATTGGTTTTGATTAGTAGGTAAGAAATAGCATAGCACGCGCCCCATGTCGCAAGTCCTGACATGGCGTTCATTACACCTGAGTATACCCATGGGCTCATGCCTTCTGGTGCGAATTGGCCCCAAAAGGCTACACCGGCTAGGAAGTGGACAAAGTATTCTGCAAATATGGCGATGAAAGTTGCTAGTCCTACGTATAGGAATAAGTTTTTTTCATGGTTATTCTTTGCTGCTTCTTGGATTTGTAGGGCAAAAATACCCGCTAATCCAGCTAAGGCAAAGGCAAATATATATTCTATGATACCTTGTACTGGTGTTAAAATACTGGCAAATCCAGAAATAAATTTAATCAGTCCTAACAAGAATCCTGACAATAAACCAGCACGAATCCCTCTTCTAAACGCTACAATATAAATAATGGCTAGTGAAATTTGGACCCCAAAGCTTGGGCCAATTTCAATCGGTATCATTGATACTATAAAAGCAATTACTGCTGCAATAGCAGCCTCGATATTTTCATTTAACTTAACTGATCTCATTTCTTCTTCTCCATTCCTTTGTAAGCACATTGAAAGCTATTTTGAAATATCATCAAAGCAAATAAAAAAATCGCATCTATCACAATTGTGACAAACACGACCTCTCAATGTATTCAACGATTTAACGCATTAAATCATTCACCAACAAATGGCTATTGAACACTTCCTTCCGCCAGTATAAACCGGATCAAGTTATGAGGGTCTGTTTTGAAACATCTCAGCAAAAGCTCCCCTAGTGCATACAAGTATATTATTTCTTTTAGTATATGCTAACCTTGCATCTTTAGCAAGAGGTAACCCAAACATTTTATAATCGTTCTTACTTATTGTATAATAGAAATGAGCGCTGGTTCATCAAAACCACACTATTGTATTAATATCATCAACATGATATATTCTTAAGAACGTATTTTTTGCATTCTTTTATTTTGAGGCCTATGGGGGGATGAAATTTGAAGCTATTTTTTTCGAATAAAGCAATCAATAAATTGCAATCATTATCACAATTTGAACATATTTGTTTAAATGATACACAATATTTACATATTTCTAATGAACAGGAAGTTGACCTGGTTTTGCGGACCAATGAGACGGATTTTTCCGCCTACGACGAGGTACTAGAAACCCATATTGGCCAAGTTCACATAAGAAAGAGTGCTTTAAAATTTTTAGGCCATGATAACCGCATTGATTTCGATGACTTTAGACAAGTTTTCGTTTTAATCGTTGATGGTCATGTAATGAACGATAATATCTACCTACAAAAAGCGTCATAATATATATTATTTTTAACCAAGCGGGCTAGGTATACTGGTCCGTTTCTTTATTGAAAAAGGAGTTATCATGTCTGAAAATCCATTCAAATCCTACTATAAAAAGTCTCGCCAAGACCGTATCGATGTCTTAGTGGCCCAAGAGCAAATCACTAGTGACCAAGCTGAATTTTTAAAAAACGGCCAAGGTTTACCCACTGAAATCGCTGATAATATGATTGAAAATGCCCTTTCAACCTACGGACTTCCCTATGGTTTGGCCTTAAACTTTCTAATAAACGATCAAGAAATCCACATTCCTATGGTGACTGAGGAACCTTCTGTGATTGCGGCTGCTTCAAATGGCGGTAAAATTATCCAGCAGGCAGGCGGTTTTAAGAGTCAGGTTAACCAGCGTCTGATGACTGGGCAAATTGCTTTTACCGGACTTGAAGATGACGCGCAGGCCTTGCGCCTTGAAGCGTATGTGACAGAATTTGCGGATGATTTACTGGCTGTGGCTAATGCGGCCTACCCTTCCATTGTTGGACGCGGTGGTGGCGCGCGCTCCATTCGTAGTCAATACTATCCAGCAACCGCTAGTAGTGCCTCTTTTTTCATTGTGTATCTAACGATAGACACTCAGGAGGCGATGGGGGCCAATATGATGAATACTATGCTGGAGGCTTTGAAGGCGCATATTCTTGGACAGGTGGATTTTATAGCGAATATTGATGGGTTGATGGCTATCCTATCCAATTATGCGGTTGAAGCGACGGCAACGGCGACTTGTGAAATTACGGCCCGTTTACTGGATAAAGGCCCTATTTCCGGGGTTGAAGTGGCCAGCAAAATCGCTTTAGCTAGCCAGTTGGCGCAAGTGGATGTTTACCGGGCGACCACACACAACAAGGGAATCATGAACGGGGTCGACGCTTTTGTATTGGCCACTGGAAATGATTGGCGGGCAGTTGAAGCGGGTGTCCATGCCTACGCAGCTCGAGACGGCCAATACCGAGGCTTAGCCAAATGGACTTACGACAGTGACCGAGAAATTTTATCTGGTGAACTCACCCTACCGCTAGCCTTAGGGGCTGTTGGCGGGTCGATTGGGATCCACCCAACTGTGCAAGTAACCAAGTCAATTTTAGGTCAATCGGACGCTAAACATCTGATGGAAATTGCTGTTTCACTAGGCTTAGCGCAAAACTTTGCCGCAGTTCGGGCCCTTGTTACTGAAGGCATCCAAGCTGGCCACATGCAGTTACAAGCTAAATCATTGGCCATTCAAGCAGGTGCTGACGGCGACCAAGAAATTAATGCCGTAGTGACGGTCTTAGAAAACGCTGACCATAAGAACCTGGCCGCAGCCAAAGAAATTTTAGAAAAATTAAGACAAGAATAATCGAAATAAGCAAAAAATCGTTACCCACTTGAAGTTGATCCTTCTTGTAGGTAACGATTTTTTATTTATACAGTCGTTTATGACCTTCCACCCCGGCTAATTGGAACTGCTCTTCATCTTCAGATAAGACTAATTGACTACCATCTGTTGGTAATTCTTCTTGGAAAATCAATTCGTAGTCGGCAACCGATAGTTGGATACGGTTATCTAACATGGCTTGATGACTTTCGTCAGCTAACATGTCCTTGAAGCCTTCCACTAAAGTAATAGAGAAGAACTCACCTACTGCGCCTGATCCGTATGAATAAAGGGCAATAGTATCGCCTGCTTGTAGATCTTGACTTTGATCCAATAGGGAAATTAAACTTAGATACAATGACCCAGTATAGATGTTTCCAACCCGTTTATTGTAGACACGGCTGGATTCAAATTGTTCTGTTAAGGCTGCTTGTTTAGCTTCATCCACTTCTGGCAATAATTGACGCAAGCCCTTTAAGCCCATTTTAGAATAAGGTAAATGGAAGGCTAAAGCCTTAAAGTCAGCTAAAGTTTTATTGGTCCGTTTTTTATATTCAGTCCACACTGTCTCTAAGTATGATAGGTACTGTTCATTAGAGAATTTACCATCTACTTGGGCATATGTAGAATAATTTGGTCGCCAGAAGTCGTAAATGTCTCCAGTGTAAGAAACTGCGTCGTCGTTAATAACTGCAACGCGTGGGTCTTTACTAATTAACATAGCTACTGCACCTGCACCTTGTGTCGATTCTCCTGAAGTATTCAAGCCGTATCTAGCTATGTCGGTTGCAATCACCAACACTTTTGACTCTGGATGACGAGCGATATGGGATACCGCAGTTTGAAGACCTACAGTTGCTGCATAACAGGCCTCTTTCATTTCAATAGCGCGAGCAAATGGGTTAATCCCCAAAAGCTGGTGCACATGGACTGCCATTGCTTTTGATTGGTCGACACCTGATTCTGATCCCACAATAATGAAATCAATTGCCTCTTTATCTTCTGCTGTTAAAATTGGCCAAGCTGCGTTAGCTGCCATTGAAACTGGATCTTGGGTTAAGGGTGCCACTGCTTGCTGGGTTTGACCTAAACCAATTGTAAACTTAGCCGGCTCAACGTCTCTAGCTTCAGCAAGTTCTTCCATATCCACATAGACATGCGGTGTGAAGAAATGTAGTTTATCTATACCAATGTTCATATTCAATACTCTCCCAACATCATTTTTATACGCATAACGTACTTTCTCAACTATCATTTTATCATATTTCACCCTCCCTATCCGCATTTGTCGCATTCTTAGGAAATTCTGAACATATTTTTCCAGAAAAAAAGCGGAAACTGTCCGATCAATTGGGTTAATACTTTAGTTACAAGTCATCATTTACCAAAAAGTCTTATTTTGATACGACGTCAGCAGCGTCAAAATACGGTACTGCGTTGTTGAAAGAAACGTCAGTGATTAATTTTTCTAATAATGCTTCATTATTAGGTATTTCACCACGTTCAACCAAGTCACCGATATAGTCGCAGAATAAACGACGAAAGTATTCGTGACGAGTGTAAGAGATGAATGAACGAGAGTCAGTTAACATACCAACAAAGTTCATTAATAAGCCACCTTCAGCTGGATCCATACGTTCAACAACTTCTTTGATGGACGCTAACGATTTAGAACCATCTGGTAAGCCATGGTTTGGGTCAGAACGAGTCCAGTCAAATACTGGTATAAAGTTATAACATGCAACAGGTATTCCTGCTTTACCCAAGTTAGTTAAAGTCGTTTTGTAGTTTTCGATTAATTAGCCCCGGTTAGGTTTACCTTGTTTGATATCCTCCTGAACCGGTACTGATTTGATAACTGAAATATGTAGACCTGTATCTTCAACATCTTTCTTAAGTTGTTCGATACGCGCCATTGGCCAAACTTCGCCTACAGGAATATCGTAAATCGCTGTAACGATACCTTGTATACCTGGGATTTCACGGATTTGTTGTAATGTAACAGAATCGTCCTATCCATACCATCTAAAACTCATTTCCATAATATAATACGCCTTTTTGTGTGATATAAACTCGCACTATATTTTATGAGCAAACACTTACGCTCATTCAACTACATTCTACATAGTGAAGAAAACATGTTTAATAGTAAAATAACAATAAATGCAATTTTTTGTAAAAAATGTTAGAGGGTACATATTTATAGGCTATCACTTTAAACTTTAATCTTTTTCATGGTATAATAAGACATACCAAAAAAGTTATTTATCTGTAAGGGGGTTAAGCATATGCCAACTAGTAAGGCACAGAAAAAAAGAAACCGTAAAATACTATGGTATCTATTGTTAATCATTTTTACGATTGTACAAGGTTTTCTGATTTCAGATGATGATCAGGCATAGTTAATTGAATATACTATAATTAGAACGTCAAAAAATGGTTTTCCTTATTTTTTGACGTTTTTTTATGAATACCTATCATTATCAAAATATGCAATGATATTGAGCATTTAAGAAAAATATAATCAAGTAATAATATTTTGAAGATAAGTAGTGCAACAGAATCCTACCATTTAAAAATATTTTACTGCTTTATAAAACTACCTTTCTCATCTTAAATTTCCCCCATTCCTATTCACTCGATTTCAGTCTAAATTTATATTTTCCCTTTAATAAAAACTGCATAAAAAAAAATCGAGCTAGGAAAATTCCTAACTCGATTTTAACTCACTTACTACCCATTAAATTCTACGACTTGCCCATCATTGGCCATTAAGACTTTGTCCGCTATTCCCAAGAATAAGCCATGTTCAACAACACCGACCATTTGAATCAAATCGTCAGCCAACTTTACTGCGTCTTCTATTTTTTCTAAATGAAGGTCAATAATAAAGTTACCTGAATCAGTTACAAATTTAGTACCATCTAGTGATAAACGGAATGTCGGAGCATAGTTTTTATCCTCAAATGCATACAATAAGTGTTGACTTGCTGCTGGAATCACCTCTACAGGTAAGGGAAAGGCCCCCAGTTGGTCTACTTGCTTGCTGTGGTCACAAATCCAAATGACGCGTTCACTATTCACTGCAATAATTTTCTCGATCAGGTGCGCACCACCGCCACCTTTAATCCCATTTAATTGTGGATCAAATTCATCGGTGCCATCTATTGTTAAATCAATTTTAGCCACATCATTTAATGAAGCAATAGGAATATCTAAATCAGCAGCTAATTCGGCTGATTGAATGGAGGTAGGTACACCGGTAAAGGTTAAGCCCTCCTCTTTTATCCGTCTGCCTAGTTCTGTAATCAGGTAATAGGCTGTTGAGCCTGTGCCTAATCCAACGACCATACCATCTTCAACGTATTGGGCTGCTGCAACCCCAACTAATTCTTTTTCGTTCACCATATGACTCCTTTGTCTGGCGCCCTATCCTAATTGATCTGCTTGACCAAGTTGGATAAAGGCATCTGTATATAGTTTTAATAGTTTTTCTAATGTATCCATTTCGATGTATTCATCAGCTTGGTGCGCTACATGTGCGTCATGCTGGAAGTTCATCCCAAATGACACGCAATTTGGCATTACTTTACTATATGATACCCCACCAGAGATAATAGGTTCAATAGCGTGGTCTGGGAAATGTTTGTGGAAAGTATTTAACAATAATTGGTTTGCTGGTAAATTCACGTCAGACAGAATTGGTGCTGTATCAAAGGATTTCACAAATGGAATATCCGCGAATTCTTTGGTGAAGGCGGCTGTCAATTCTGGTTCGGTAATATTGGTTGGGTAACGAACATCGATGGTAAAGGCAATTTGGCCGTCTGCTGTTTTCTCAATAACGCCTTGGTTTAAAGTCAATGGGCCCATAATATCGTGGTTACGGGCTACATCAAATCCTGACCCATCATAAGGACGAAATAGGCGTGTCCACTTGTTGGCCAAGTCATCTGAATAGGTATTGGCGATGATTTCAAAGCCACGGGTGATCGCTGAGTCCCCTGCTTCAGGCGTTGAGGCGTGGGCAGAAATTCCGTAAACAGTTAGGATGGTTTGCCCGTTTTCTTCTTTGATAGCGATTGGCCATTGTTTGTTATTAGCATAAGCTTCTAAACCAGGATTTAAGGTATCAGCGATGACAAATGTCGCTTCTGATGGCACTACATTTGACCCGGCCCCACCGACTACACTTTTAATGATGGTATCTGACTTTAAATCGCCCTTGAAGTTCCATGTTGTGGCCCCTTTTTCCCCGATTTGTAGTGGGAATTGCCCGTCTGGTGTGATGGCGAAGTCAGGTGCCCCTTCTTTGATAACGTATTGTGGGATGTCCGTCATGTCCGATTCTTCGTCAGACCCAATCACGATACGGATGGTATTTTTTAAGGGAATTTGGTAGTCCTGTAAGATTTTAACGGCATAGTATGACAAAACGGCATTCCGTTTCATATCTGATGTTCCTCGGCCATACATACGACCGTCGATAATTTCAGCGCCAAATGGTTCTTTGGTCCAATTTGACAAGGCTCCTACAGGTACGACGTCAATATGGCTAGCAACATCCACCCGGTGGTTAGTCCCCGCATTTTGGGATTCCATGTGTACGGTATATGGGTAAACATCCCCAACCTTCATGTCGTCACGGACAGCTAAATCGTGCATAAAATCTAGTGCTTTGCGGACTTCAGGTCCATAAGGGGCATCTGCTGTAGCCGCCTCATCATCGCGAATAGATGGGATGCGAACCAAACCTTGGATGTCTTCGATCATTTGTGGTATATATTGTGCAAAATCTATTTTATCTAACATGTTATTCTCCTAGTTTTTCTAAATTTTAAATTTTTTGTGTTATATAAATGGGCTAAGTGATGAAATAACGGGCAATTAAGCCGAATATCAGCAGATGAATAGGGTAAATCCAATACAGCCACTTGGCATTGTAACGGCCCCTTAATCCATTGTAGAAGTAGGTCATTACAAAAGCTATCGGCGCAGTCACTTCCCATAGGACGAGTACAGTCCCAGCAAAGGATTGGATGAGACGTTGGTCTCGGGTGACATAAAGGGCACCAATTAACACCACGCCAAACATGCCGTAATCCGTATTGAAATACTCTGCAGCGATTGCTAATAAGACGATAGGGATAATACCTAGCCAGCGGTATTTCATTATACTAGCCAGCCAGATTGCTAATAGCCCCAACAACAAGGTAAAGAATACATTTTGATAGGCCAAATCAAAAAATTGCTGGCTAATGGCTAGGTTAAAAGAAATTTCCGATATTAAGGAAAAAATTCCTAACCTTATAGCATATTTTTGTTTATTAGAGGTATAGAAGAAACCTTCAACCAATAGGAAACAAAATATCGGAAAAGCAATGCGCCCAATTAGCCGAAAGCTGGTATAAGCCGTATAAGCCAAGGAGTAATCAAATGTTTCCAGTTGCCCACTATTTAATAAAGGCAGTAAAATAGCTGCACCCATATGATCAATAATCATGGTGACCATAGCAATCCATTTCAAAGTAGAACCCGAAAGCCCACCCTGTTTATTTTGTACGTTCATTGCTTGAGTCAAGCGACCACCTCCTTATTTTCACGATTTTCATGATGGTGTTATTCTATCATAGTTTTTTCATTTTTCTTTATTTATCACATTGTTTGGGCAAAGAGAAAGGCCGAGAAAAAAATCCCGACCCCTAGTTGATATTAAAACATTATCGAACACAGACTTTTTTTGAATCCCTAACCTGTGTTCAGATTCATGAAACCATTTAGGTACAATGTAAAAAATATCCTATCTTATAATCAACCCACATATTCTTGTGGTCCTTTGAAAGCACGCCTTCTTCAAGGCTAAGGCTGGCGCTTTTCTAGCATGCCTGCGCGGTGACGGAGGATGATCTGACGTATATCAGACTATGTGGCGTAGCCCTACAGAATGAATAGTCAGACAAGGAATTAGACCATTAGGGTGAGAGAACCCGACTATGGCTAATTCCGGTCCCACCACATAGACGAGCTTGCCAGGGCAGTCAGATCGCCACTTCAGATTAGTTTGCATCACCCTTTGTGTGATACGGCACTAATCTTCCAGTGCTGTCTGTCTTAGCGCCCTGGTTCAGAGACCATGATAGAAAAAGCAAAGGCCAACAGCTTGAATTGTACTATGCCGGTGTTTTCAAAGCACCATCTTTTGCTATGGCCTTGTTAGAACGTCGGTTTGATAGGTATTTTGAAAATTTAGACAAGGTATAACATACCAACCAATATAGGAAGGTCATGATCACAAACATTGGAATCACATATGCTGTATTTTGGTTGTAGATAATCTTCGCATTATGCGTCAATTCCGGTAAGGAAATAATTGTCGCAAGCGATGTATCCTTAATCAAGGCAATCAATTGCGACACAATCGAAGGTGCCATTGACCGCACAGCTTGTGGTAATAAAATATATACCAAGGTTTGAACACGGGTTAAACCGGTTGAAATCCCTGCTTCTGCCTGCCCTTTTGGAATAGCATTCAATCCACCACGAATAATTTCTGAAATCATGGCTGATTCAAATATGGTCAAGGCCCCTACTGCTGCCCAGAAAATATTTAAGCGAATCCCTAATTGTGGCAAAGCAAAATAAGTAAAGAAGATAATCAATAGTAAAGGTAAGTTACGAATAATATCAATAACTAGCCCTAAAGCTTTAGATAAAATTGGAATCCCCATAAAACGAACTATCCCAAAAATACCACCTAAAATTAACGAGAATATGATAGCGTAAAACGTTACTTGAAGCGTAACCCATAGACCATCAAGTAAAAACTGGATATTCATCCATTGAAATGCACCTGCAAAATCCATCTATTACCGCTCCTTTCTAACGTACGTCCTGTTGTGCTAATCGTTTTTCAATATATGAAACTAATAAAGTTAAAGGTACTGTAATGACCAAGTAAATACCTGCGATCATTGTGTAAGTCCCTAAAGTATTAAATGTTTCACTGGCAATTAAATCACCGTAATACATTAAATCTAACCCAGCTACCATAGCTAGAATAGAAGAGTTTTTCACTAAGTTGATAAATTGGTTACCTAATGGCGGAATTACAATTTTCACAGCTTGTGGTAAAACCACGTACTGCATCGTTTGTCTGTAAGTCATCCCTTGTGAAATAGCTGCTTCTCTTTGGCCTTTAGGTACAGCGTCAACCCCTGAACGCACAACGTCCGCGATAAAGGCAGATGTATAAAGGGTTAAACCGATAATCCCTGATTGGAATCCGGTAATATCCACCCCGTATAAAGGAATAACTACATAGAAAAACATCACAATAATCAATAAAGGAATATTACGGAAAAATTCTACATAGATATCCCCAATTTTAGCTAAAACCTTATTATCTAAGGTTTGGATAATCCCCATTAAACCACCAAGAATTAAGGAAGCAATCAGAGCGATCACTGATGCAATCAAGGTATTGATAAATCCTTCGATAATTAAATCAGAATAATTTGTTAATAATTCAAACATGTGCTCAACCTCCCTACTCTGCAATTGATGACTCAGTATCGTCACCAAACCATTTTGCATATATTTCTTGATACGTACCATCAGCTACCATGTCATCAATGGCTTGGTTTACTTCATTTAAGAAGTCATCTTGGCCCTTGTTGATGGCAATACCATATGGTTCTGTTGTAAAGGTTGAGCCAGCAATTTTGTAACCCGTATTTTGTTCCATGATGCCTAATAAAATCGCATTATCAGTAGTCATCGCGTCCCCTTGACCTGATTTTAAGGCTGTGAAGGCTTCAGCGTAGTTTTCTAACTCTAAGACATTCGCATCCGGAGCTGCTTCTTTAATTCGTTGGGCTGATGTAGACCCTTTTACCGCCAAAACGGTATGTTCACTCGTCAAGCTTTCAACACTTTCGATATCAGAATCTTCAGGCACCATCAAGGCTTGCCCAGCGTCAAAGTACACTTGACTAAAGTCAACTTGTTTTAACCGCTCTTCTGAGATGGTCATGGTTGCAATCAAAGCGTCTACGTTCCCGTTTTTCAGTAAAGGAATACGGGTTTTAGAGGTTACCTCAACAAATTCTGCTTCGGCATTTTCCCCACCGACACGCTTGGTAATTTCTTTCGCCATATCGATGTCAAAACCTTCGATACGGTTTTCTTCAATATTATATTTCCCAAATAAGTTGGTATCGACTTTTACCCCCCAAGTGATGACCGGGTAGGCTTCGCTGTCAATTCGCTCAGCAATATCCTGTTGGCTGGCAGCAGAGCTTGTACAGGCCGTAGCCAAGAAAGCAAAAGCCACTAGCACAACGATTCGCCATAGTTTTTTCATAGTATTTCCCTCTTTCCTTAAGCGTACTTGGTGATTAGACTAAGATCTTGCTTAGGAATTGAACGGCACGTTCATCATGTGGATCTTCGAAGAACTCTTTTGATGGACGGTCTTCTAAAATTTCTCCGTCTGCCATAAAGATGGTTCTATTCGATACTTCTTTGGCAAAGCCCATCTCATGCGTTACAACCACCATAGTCATGTTGTCCTCAAAAGCGATACGTTTCATTTGGTCTAATACTTCCCCAACCATTTCTGGATCAAGGGCTGAAGTTGGTTCATCAAATAGCATCATTTTCGGACGCATAGCTAGACCACGTGCGATAGCCACACGTTGTTTTTGCCCACCTGATAATTGACCTGGGTAAGCATCACGTTTATCCCACATGTTTACACGTTGTAATAAACGCTCTGCTCTATCTTGGGCATCTTTATCGGTTTTCTTCAAGACTTTTAAAGGTGCCAATGTTACATTTTCTAACACGGTCATGTGAGGATATAATTCGAAGTGTTGGAACACCATACCGCAGTCGCGGCGAATTTGACGGATGTCAGTATTGCGGTCTGTAATATCTTTCCCGTCAACAATTAAATGACCTGAATCTATCTTTTCTAAAGCATTTATCGTCCGAATCAAAGTTGATTTACCAGAACCAGAAGGTCCAATTAAGGTCACAACTTCACCCTCATTTATCTTCAGATTAATGTCTTTCAATGCGTGGAATTTACCATAATATTTTTCAACATGATCAAATGTAATCATCATAGCACCTCTTCTTATTTGATTTTTCCTTTTGAATACAATTGCAATAAACTTGAATGTAAACAGGATTCTTGCTTAAAGATAAAATAATTCTAATCATTTCTTAAGCATGTGTCAAATTTTTTGATAGGTTTCTTAACATGTAGCGGTATCAATGTTATCTTATATTTCATAATCGAATTATTTGAACACCTTTTTCACTTGATATGACGCCCTGTCGAGATTTTGAATTGTCATTCTTTTTATATAAGTACTATAATAAGACTAGAACTATTTGAAACACCCATTCAATCAATTAAATGGAGGTTATAGCGTTGAATCAACCAAAAAACGGCTCTCAAAATATCTCTTCGCAATTTAGAAGCGATATGGTGATGGTGCCAGAAGTTATTAACGAAGCATCCGGTATTCGCGTGTTTGGACGAACTTTAAAATCATTCGTCTTTACAACTGACGTCGCCACAATCCTATACTGTAACGCGGATGCCGTCTTAGCTGTCTACCCATTCTCCCCGCATCCTGCAATCATTTCAGCAGTAACATCAGTAGCCAGTCAACCTGTATTTGCTGGCGTTGGTGGTGGTACAACTCAGGGGAAGCGTAGCGTAGATATTGCCCTTTTTGCCGAAGCAACAGGCGTTCAAGGGGTTGTGGTGAATGCCCCGATGACCGCAGAAAATATTCTAGATATTGAACACACCGTTGACTCCCCAATTGTAGCGACAGTTGTCTCTGCCTATAACGATATTGATGCGCGAATTTCTGCCGGTGCGGATATCCTAAACGTTTCAGGTGGCAAAGAAACTGCCGCTATAGTTGAACGGATTCGCCGGGATTTCCCAGATGTGCCGATTATCGCAACTGGTGGTCAGAATGAAGACACCATTCGTAAAGTGATCGAAGCAGGCGCCAACGCCGTTTCTTGGACACCGCCAACTACTGGTGAAATATTTAAAGAGAAAATGGTCAAATACCGTAAAGACCGTCGCGAGGACTTCCTTGAAGCCCATGATGGTATGACCTTACGTGAATTTGAGGAATATATTGAGGAACATCCAGAAGCTGAAGAGAAATATAGTGAAGATTCTTCTGACGGCTATCTGTAAGACGAGATGGAGGACATATGGATCAAGAACATAGCAACCGACTAACAACCATTCAACAACAAGTTAAAAACCACAACTTAGATGCCCTAATCATTAGCGACAAGGCATCCATCGACTACTACACCGGTGTCATTTTTGACCCTATGGAACGTTTTTGGTTATTAATTATCCAACCGGAAAAAGATCCACAAATTATTGCTAACAAGCTATTTGTGTTCGACGAATTAGCTGGAGTTGACGTCACTTGGGTAGATGATAACTATACAATCGCTGAAGCCTTCGCAAATCTAGCGGATTTTCCAGCAACCGACGCCCCACTACGAATCGGCGTGGATAAATTGTGGCGGGCTGACCAACTATTAGCCATCGCCAAAACATACAACCAGGCCACTTTTGAAGTAGGATCTGACTTAGTTGATGCCCAAAGAGCCATTAAAACCGCTGAAGAACAAGAAAAAATGCGTAAAGCTTCAGACATAAACGACCGTGCCATGGCTCGTTTAATCGAAGAAGTCTTACCACTTGGTTTGGACGAATTGGCTGCAGTAGATAAATTAGCCCGCATTTACGATGAAGAAGGTGCAGATGCCGGCTTTTCATTCGAACCCATTATCGCTTACGGTCCAAACGGCGCTGACCCACACCATGAATCTGACCATACCTTGCCAAAACGCGGTGATTCGATCGTCATTGATATCGGCTGTAAACATGAAGAATACTGTTCCGACATGACCCGTACCGTTTATTACGGTGAGCCTAGTGCTGAGGCCAAAAGGGTATACGACATCGTACTGGAAGCCAATTTACGCGGCATTGACGCGGTCAAAGTTGGCGAAACTTTGGCAAATGTGGATGCTGCAGCGCGTGATTACATCACAGCCCAAGGATACGGTGACCAATTTACCCACCGACTAGGACATTTCATTGGACGCGAAGTTCATGAAAAAGGTGATGTGTCAAAAGCTAATACAGATACCATCAAAGATGGCAATATCTTCTCAATCGAACCTGGTATTTACCTGACTGGTAATACAGCCGTTCGTATTGAAGATTTAGTGATTGCACATGATGGTCGCACTGAAAACTTGAACCACTTCACCAAAGATATGATTATTATTCAACCAAAATAAAACATTACACACTAAAAAACACGACAGTTGTCGTGTTTTTTAGATCTATGTTTATATACCCTATGTAGTAATTTAGATATATTTCGTAATAAAGAAGGCTTTGGCTTCACTTTTCAAGGAACGTCCAAATTAATACAGATCACCCAGGCCACAAATGCCCTATTTTTCATTTTATGATTTCAAATATTAAAAATATAAGCTTCAAAAAAGCTCCCAACACGACAAGTGAAGGGAGCTTTTGCTTGTATTCTAGTGGTTTATTTCTTAACGACTTCTGTCGCACCTTTTCTACTTAAAGATCATTTGGAAGAATTCGAATACGCGCGGTCCGAGCAAGGCTACTGCTAGGATGGCGAGGGCTAGAATGATCCATACCAGCACTTTGCGTGAGTGATTGCTTGAACCTGACCAAAAGTACTGTTTCTGTTTTTGTCTTTCAAAGAAGATTTCATTGGTGTCTAAGTCTTGGAAGGTTTCTTTTGGCAAAGGTGTTTCCGCAAACGTTTCGACGTTAAATTCAGCAGTATCCTGTGTGAGTGTCGTCTCAGGGACCAAGGATTTAATGTCATCTGAAAAATTTTTTCCATATTTTTTTTGGTTATTCTTCTTCTCGCGTTCAAGCTCCTTTTTCGCTTGGCGATATGTTTGCCGCTTCACCTAGTGCACCACCTTCATTATTTAGTTCATTTCATCAAGTATTCCTAGTATAATCTATTTACAAGAAAATTCAAATTGTAGAGAAGGGGAATTTTTCAAATTTCCCTCTTAATTAAAGGAGCTTATTAGTGAAACAAAATTTTCACGTTGGTATGAGGACCTTGAAGACTTCTTTGAGTGTCTTTATGATTGTTCTTATTTCAGCATTTATCTCTATTGACCCACAAATCGCTGCCCTTTCAGCGGTATTTTCACAAAGGGCTGACGTCACTTCGTCGCTTTCTTTTGGTTTGCGCAGAACCTTAGCCATTGTTTGTGGGGCTTTTGCCTCATTAGTTTTTATTTTTTTACATAACTTATTGCCTGACCATTATTTGATTACTGCACTTTTAGGCGGTTTAGGTATTTTAATTACGATTCAAACCAACCTTCTAGTTAAGAATCCACAAGGGGTTATTGGTGGTAGCGCCACTTTCCTTGTCATTGTCTTCAATATTCCAGCGGACAATCAATATGTATATGCGCTACTTCGGGTATTAGATACCTTCTTGGGTGCCATTGTCGCTGTTGGAATCGAGTACATTTTTCCAAGAGACCGAGTTGTTCCTTGGATCCTTATTTACAATAGCCATGTACCGAAGTTTCTACAAATTTCTACTTCTGAAGACGTTTAACTGACCACTAAGGTTACCTTAGGGTTGAACTAACTTAGCTTTTCCTTAAGTTAGAGACCCTTCTTTCGGGTTTTCACCCACACGTGGTATAATAAATGAGAAGTGAAATGCGCGATATTAACGCCCTTTCCTATCTATTTCGATCAATCCATGTGATTAAAGAGAGGTTTAAACTATGACCATTAGTTATCATCGCCCTAGTAAGGCCAGCGTGTCTCTAGATGCGATTATTCATAATTATTTCGCTATTAAAAAGCATATCGGTAATAAAGCTGTCATGGCAGTTGTTAAGGCTGACGCCTATGGTTTAGGTGCCGTCAAAATAGCTGACGCCCTCCAATCTCGCGGTGCGGACGGTTTTGCGGTCGCAGTTGCGGATGAAGCGTTAGAACTAAGAGACGCTGGGATTATTGCCCCTATCATGATTTTAGGTTTGACTGATCCAGACGATGCTTGGCTTTTAGCTAATTTAGAAATTGGTGTGACAGTCTCTAGCTTGGACTATTTAAAATACGCCAAGAAACACGATAAAGACTTTTCTCGCCTTCATCGATTGAATGTCCACCTTAAAGTGGATTCTGGGATGGGGCGGATTGGCGTGCGATCTGCTGAAAAAGCGCAAAAAATCATTGATTACATTGCCAAACATCCGAAGAAATTTAAGTTGGCTTCAGTCTTTACCCACTATGCTACCGCTGATTCCTTCACTGACCATGGTAAGGACAAGGTTCAAGCCCAATCTGACTTTTTTGAAGGTTTGCTTGGTCAATTGGACTACTCAGCATTAGGGTACACCCCCCTTTTCCATCAATCAAACTCTGCCTTAAGCCTTTGGTACCCGGAAAAAACTTTGGATGCTGCGCGACTTGGCCTGGGCTTATACGGATCCATTCCAAGTATGGAAGATGTGGCGTCGCCTGTTGATTTCAAGCAAGCATTGACTTTGGAGACGGAAATTATCTACGTCAAACAAATGCATGCGGGCGATACGATTTCCTACGGGGCTGATTATGTGGCCGGTGCGGATGAATGGGTGGCTACCCTACCGATTGGCTACGCGGACGGCTGGCAAAGAAGTTATTTGGGCTTGGATGCCATTGTTGACGGCGAGCGGTGCCCGAGTGTGGGCCGGATTTGTATGGACCAGATGATTATTCGCCTACCCCATGAGATGCCTGTTGGCGCTAAGGTGACTTTAATCGGGACAAATGGCGGCCAAACTGTTGATGTAGTGGACGTTGCTAGTCACGCTGGAACGATTGCCCATGAAGTCTTGACGAATTTAGGCCAACGATTGCCCAGAGAATATACATCTAATAAGAAAAAGAAAATGAAATAACGCTTTCGAAATCTAATAGTTTTTTCATTTAATCCTTGCCTTTAGTGGATAGTCATGTTAATTTTAAACTAACGATTATACAAATAGAAAGTATAGATATAGAGGATGCGCAACCAATCAGTAGCCGATGGTGAAAGGTGGTTGTGCCGAAATGCAGATTTTCTGTGTTGGGGGTAATACCTAAAAGGGTTATCCCTGTCAAACCTTAATGCCCATTAAGGTGAGGAGCGCTTGTCTTATGCTAGGGATTAAAAACTGTTAGGGTTATTGAATGCTATCAGTATTTTTTGACACGTTTTCCTAGGTAGACATAGAGTGATGCTCTTGTCTGCCTTTTTTATACTCAAGCTATCTGATCGTTTTTTCATAAAGACAATTACAAAGTGCGAACAATATAGGAGGATTCTCATGACAATTTTTAAAGGTTCTGCGGTAGCCATCGTTACCCCTTACGATAATTCATTAGAACAAAATATCAATTACGATGTGTTTGCGGAGTTGATTGAATTTCAAATTGAAAATGGTACAGATGCCATTGTCGTTGCCGGAACAACTGGTGAAGCTTCAACACAAACTGACGAAGAACAAGTTGAATTAGTAAAATTCTGCGTGGAAAAAGTCAATGGCCGTGTGCCCGTGATTGCTGGTGCTGGGTCTAATGATACTGCCCACGGGATCCAATTAACGAAAGACTGTGTAGCCGCAGGTGCAGATGCTATTCTTTCTGTAACGCCTTATTATTTAAAAACGAGCCAAGCTGGTTTATTGGCGCATTATAGTGCCATTGCAGATGCTGTAAAAACGACGCCTATTATCTTATATGATGTACCAGGACGTACAGGTATGTCTATTGCACCAAAAACATTGGCGGAACTTAAAAATATCGAAAACATTGTCGCGATTAAAGATGCAACTGGTGATTTAGCCAATGCAGTGGATGCGCGTTACCACGTTGGTCCTGATTTTGATGTGTACTCTGGAAACGACGATACGGTTATTCCATTAATGAGTTTGGGTGGCCAAGGGGTGATTTCTGTTTTGGCTAACATTGCACCAAAACAAGTACATGAAATGACTCATTATGCCTTAAATGGCGACTTTAAAAAAGCGGCTGAAATTCAAACGACTTTTAAACCGTTAATCGACATTTTATTCAGTGAACCAAATCCAATTCCAATCAAAAAAGCTATGTCTATGCTTGGTTTCGATACAGGTTCAGTGCGTCTACCACTAGTCCCTGCCCAAGAGGAAACAGTGGCTGCACTAGAAGCTGAAATGAAACGATTGAATTTGCTATAGTCTTTTCAATTCTGAAGTAAATTGTGGTATATTAAAGGGTGTGTAACTTATGAGTGCACGCTCTTTCTTTTATTGCAGCTGATAAGTGATAGATTGAATATGTAAAATAGGAGTTTTGATTTATGCCAACTGGAACACCACCATTTCGAATCAAACTAAAAAAAGTTGATCAGCAAATGGTTGACATTTATAATCGTTCTTCTTTCCATCGAAACGAACTCTTGATTCCCCTTAGACCCTTCTCTATTGAGTTAGCCGACAAGAAAATTGACGTCTCTGTTCGTCAAATTGTTGTCTTACCTGAACCGATTATGAGACGGTTAATCTTACCGGAAAAAGACTGTGATCCTCACGTTGACGACCACAAACCAACAGAAGAAAAAATATATGCCTATATTTTATCCCTAGGCGAACCTTACTTAGATGCCATTGCCAATGATTTTGTGGAAACGCCTGAAGTTAAACACATTTTTGATGAACCCCATGTCTTCAGTTTCTCTTTCGTCACTTGGCAACATCTACTACAAACTTTGATTCAATTACAGTTGGAATTGAAACGACCTGAAGATAACATTCAAAAGAAAATGATCTTTAGTATTGTATCGACCATATTCCTTGAATTGTGTCGACTTTCTTCTGCTTCAAACCAAAACCGATTAGAGATGTCTGAAAGAGAAATTTTAGCCTACGAAATTAAACATTTTATTGTTGATTCCTACCGAAAAGACCTAACCCTTCAAGACATCGCAGACAAGTTCGACATTTCAACGTCAACTGTCAACCGAGTATTTCAGCCTTACTTCCATTCAACCATTTACCAATTCATCTTGGACTTGCGGTTGGGCTATGCCTATACCCTGATTGAAAATGGTTTGTCTATCACGGAGTCATGGCAAAAAGCTGGCTTTAATGATTATAGTAACTTCTATAGAGCCTTTATTAAGCATTATCATATTAGACCGCATCAGGTACCAAAAAAAGGAGACTCATAAGAATCTCTTTTTTTTGATTATAGATTTATTGATTTATTGATTTCAGTCGTCGGCTGTCTCTTTACCTATCATAGCCTTAAAAGCAGTGGCACCACCCTCAGTCCAGGATCGGACAAAATAGTGCTGAATCATGCTACTTGCAACAAGTTTTTTCATACATCAAACAAAAAGTTCACGGTACTTGCCCTAATCTGGGTTAAGTACCGTGAGCTTTTTTTGTATACAGTCATTGCAATTTTGCTAATAATCTACTCTTCTACTATTCCTAATTTTTCGAAAATGTCCTCTACTTTTTGGATATGGTAGTGGTAGTCAAATGCATCATCAATAGCTGCTTGATCAAGGTGACTAGTGATTTCTTCATTGGCTTCTACAAGCCCTTTAAAGTGCTTGCCTTCGTCCCAAGCGATTGCAGTTAGAGGTTGTACTAAGTCGTAGGCTGCTTCACGTGATAAGCCTGCATCAACCAATTTTAGCAATACACGTTGTGAGTAGATTAAACCGTGAGTAGCATCCATGTTGCGTTTCATATTTTCAGGGAATACGGTTAGTTTTTCCATGATGTTTGCGAAACGATGTAACATGTAATCTACTAAGATTGTTGTATCTGGTAGGATAATGCGTTCAGCCGATGAATGAGAGATATCTCTTTCATGCCATAAGGTCACGTTTTCATAAGCAGTCATGATATGACCACGAACGACACGGGCTAATCCAGCCATGTTTTCTGAACCGATTGGGTTACGCTTATGTGGCATTGCGCTTGAACCTTTTTGCCCTTTTGCAAAGAATTCTTCCACTTCACGTGTTTCCGATTTTTGTAGTGAACGGACCTCGGTCGCAATATTTTCAATCATTGTAGCGATTAAAGCGAGTGATGAAATATATTCAGCGTGTAGGTCACGTGGTAGGATTTGCGTTGAAATCTCTTGTGCGTTAATGCCTAAGTGTTCACATACATAAGTTTCAATAAATGGCGGTACATTGGCGTAAGTACCTACTGCACCAGAAATTTTACCTGCTTCAACACCGCGAGCAGCCGCTTCAAAACGTTGGATATTTCGTTTACATTCTGAATACCAACGCGCTACTTTCAAACCAAAAGTCGTTGGTTCAGCGTGAACACCGTGGGTACGGCCCATTGTAACAGTGTATTTATGTTCAATCGCACGCGCTTTTAACACTTGCAAGAATCGGTCTAAGTCTTTACGAATTAAATCATTTGCTTGTTTTAATTGGTAACCTTGAGCTGTATCCACAACATCAGTAGACGTTAAGCCATAATGCACCCATTTACGTTCTTCGCCCAATGATTCAGACACGTTACGGGTAAAGGCAACCACATCATGACGGGTTTCTTTTTCAATTTCTTCCACTCGTTTTGCATCAAAAGTGGCCTTTTCACGAATGGCTTGCGCATCCTCTTTAGGGACTTCACCTAAGGCCGCCCATGCCTCTGTTGCAAGAATTTCAACTTCCAACCAAGATGCATATTTATTTTCTTGTGACCAGATTTGCCCCATTTCAGGACGGGTATATCTAGGTATCATAACATTCTCCTTTATTGCACGCGCTCAATTTTTGTATGCAACAATTATATCACAAGCCAGCTTTCTGGCAGTGATTATTTTTCGAAAAAAAAGACGAGTCCCGCTACTGAATTGTAATTGGTCTCGTCTCTGTAATTTTATGGCTTAATGATGGTGGTGGTCGTGATCATGGTCCAATTCTTCCATCAATAAATCAGGATGGTCAGCTTCTAGTTGGTCTAAAACTGCCGTCACTTGCGGGTCAACGTTTCCTAAGATATCTTCATAAATGGCTAAATATTCATAGGCCGCTTCATATTGGTCGTGCTCGTTAAAGCGGAATGCGGCTTCTTTTAAAGCTGTTAACATATCCACTGATGGGTAGTCGTTTAAGCCCAGATCATCAAGGAAGGCTTCTTGTTCCTTACCTTCAAGAATTGCTGGCCACTCGCGGTCTAATTCTTCTAAGACCTCCAAACCTGCTCTGGCATTGTCATTTTCATTCCACATAAGGGAAATATGGTATAACGTATAAGCTTTTTCAAAGTCTTCTTTACGGTAGTAGAAGTCCCCGATTAAAGCAAAACCATAAGCTAGGTCCTCTACTCTAAGTGAGTAACTCAAGCCATTAAGAATGGTTGGGTAAGACATCCCATACTGTTCCATTTCTTGGTATAGTTCCGCTAAGGCGTAGATGGTATCTACATCATAGGGATTCCATAATAAGGCTTGTTGGTATGAGTCAATCGCTTCACGCCATTCATTCGCTTTAATTTGCACTTTGGCATACTCCACATACATACCCGCATAATCGCGCGTAGTTGGTGATAATTCTAAACCTGTATCATTATTATAGATAAATTGGAAAAGGTCTAGTTCATCATAAATACTTAAATTTTTAATATTTTTCTTTGGTGTGAATCGGTCGAAATCGTCTTCCATCCGGCGAATGTATAATGACATTTCAAAATTAGCACGGACTGGGTCGACTGCCGTAATGTTGCGAATGCGTTTGACGAATTCGGCATCATCTTGCATTTTAATTTCAGCAATCATTTGATTGTAATCTGTTGATTGATTCGGGAATTTCTCTGTCATCACTTCATTGAAGGCTTTAATAAAAGCTTCATCGCTGGTGTGTTTGTGGTTATCTCTTAAAATTTTAGAGATAACTTGAATGCAGTAGCTGTAATCATCAGTTGGCACAGCTTGAATTCTTTGTATAAGTTTTTCTTGGTCCTTATCCATAAGCTCGTCTCCTAAAGCAATAAATTTCAGCATAAAATAAGTTCTTCATTACACCAAAATTTATTGTACTGTTTTTTTTGTGCTATTGAAACCAAAAAGCCTTTAAAATACTCTTTCATTTTTGCTTTTAAAGTTGCGCAGTGTTAAAAATTGTATTTTTCCTGACTGTTGTAAAATACTGTATTGCATGAGATTAAAACTGGCATTGGTTATCAAAGGCCTCATCTTCCCTTAAATTATAACATATAATACAGGATTTTTACGGCACAATCCCTTTCTTAAAATTAAATTATAAAAAGCCTTGAAACCGCTTGTAGAAGTTTAGTACACTATAGACATAAGTTAAATATTGCAAAGTATAATTATATTAAGAAAGTTAAATTAGAAGGTGAAATCTTGGAAGCATTAGCGGTTAATACATTTCAGAAACATTTCTCTCTTAGCTATCATGATGAGCGTCGCACCATGATGCGTAAGTCCTATAACAATCAGGAACAATTAAACCTTAATGAAATGGATCTTGCAGAATATTCTAGAATTACTACTAGTATGCATTATCATGACCATCTTGAAATTCTATTCTACTTAGGCAATCAATGTCAGTTTATCGTAAATGATACCAGTTACACACTCTACAATGGTGATATTATGATCATTCCACCTAACGTTCCGCATTTAATGTCTAGTGAAGAAGGCATTAATAATACCCGTTATATCTGTATGGTGCCTGAGAATTTGATTCATCAATATGCTATGGTAAATGATAATATTTTTGAAGATATTATTCGCTTTTATAATGAACCGGGTCATTACCGTTTAGATAAAGAAAATCTAGATAAGACAATTACTCATTTAAATAAAATTCTTACTCATGGTGATGAAGAAGTAGAAGATACTACCTTCGTAACTGCTTTTTACCTATACCATTCATTGATGAATGTCTACCATGCGAAGAAAATCCCGTCTATGTCTGGTGATTATAAAGATGACAAGCACTTTAGTCACATCATCTACTATATCGACCAACACTTTAAAGAATCTGACTTACAATTAGACCGGATTACACAAGTATTTGATATTTCGCCCTATTATTTATCAAAATTATTCCGTAAAGAAATGAACCAAAATTTCCACGAATATTTGATTGAGAAACGTGCCAACTATGCTGCACAATTAATCAATCATATGAGCACCAACAAAATGTCCTTACAAGACGTATCCAACGCATCCGGATTCGGTGACTATTCTACTTTCTACCGTTCATTCAAGAAAGTATTCAACACCTCTCCGAAGAAGTATGCACAACAAAATACACAGTCTATTCTATAGTGGTTTAAGAGACGAAATAGCAGAAGCACGATACCCTAGAATTTCCATGGACATCGTGCTTCTTTTTTTATCATATTTTATTCAGGTTTATCATCTTCACCATTTCTTCGAAAATCTGAAATATCGTGAATATCCCCAGAATTTAAATGGTTATCCTCTTCACTATCAATATTTTCATCTGCTTCATCAGCTTTACTGTATGATGGTTCAGCCTCAGGCATATCCAGATTATAGCGGTCATGGATATTTTGTGAAAACTCTTCATAAGAAATAACTTTAACAAACGAATCTGGGGTAAAGCGTGGTCGATATGCCTCCGGGAAATCATCAAATTCTGACATTGAGAATAAGAAGCTTTCTCTTTGTTCTGGTGTTAGCGTAGTAAAATAAGCTAATGGAATCATATCGTCCGTTAAACGTTTGTTTCGTAGGCGTTTAATAAAATGCACAATATTATTTAAATCATGGTAATAGGCAAAATATAGGGCTGACTGCCGTCCTTCAATTGGTGTTTGTGCATAGTTGATGAGTAAGGTTAATAAGGCTTGTTTTTCGAGTTCATTTCTTGCCTCAAAACCTTCATAAGTTGTACGAATCATGTATGGTTGGTCTAAAGCTACTTCAGCCAGTTTGGAATCATCATCGTAAATTTTTAATATACGATGCTTCGACCCATCCTTGTATTCTTTGCTAGCTACATAATAGTTTTCAATAAATCCTAAATTAATCAACTTTGAATATAGTTCATCTGTTCTCACACTAGCCCTCCGTTCGTATTGCTATCATTCTTATGATATATACCTTTATTATACATGATTATTGGAACAAAAAGGCTAATTGTTGATACTAGAATTTTTTCCTTTCAAAGCACGCGCTCTTAGTTTAGCAATTCGAGACTGTTTTCTCCTCACTTCAAAAGAGAATCCGCGCCCAGTCACTTCAGATACTGGCGACACATACATAAAAGCATTCGCATCCATTTCAGTTACTTGGTTTTTCAACCGTAATAATTCTTCACGGTCAACAACTGTAGTAATCACCGCACGTGATTTCTTAGTGTATCCACCCTTAGCCGTATAGATTGTTGTCGCACGGGCCAATTCTATCAAAATAAAATCGTTGATTTCCCCAGCAATTTCTGACGTAATATTCACGTTGTATCTTGCAGAACCACCAGTGATTACGCGGTCAACAACGACATTGGCCAGTAGGACCCCGATTGTGGCATACAATCCACGTTCAATCCCAAATACCAGCATATTCGCAAGCAAGATAGTCATATCGGAAATCATGACCCCTGTCGCAAAGGTGACAGGTAGGTACATGTTCATTATCTTGGCAATAATATCTACCCCACCAGTTGTAGCACCGGCATTAAAAACTAAGCCGACACCAGCTGAAAGGAGGACTTGCCCCAAAATCAAGTTGACCAAGGGATCATCAGCAACTGCCCCTGTAACTGGTACAAACCGTTCGAATAAGGCATAAAAGCCTGAATAGAGGATGACAGAATACAGGGTTGTCCCACCAAACTCCTTACCAATCACCATAATCCCAATGACCAGTAAGACTATATTAATGGCAAAAAGGATCACTGAATAAGGTAGCGGAATAAATGGTGCCAATACCTGCGCCATACCTCCAGTACCCCCACCAACAAGGGAATCAGGTACTAAGAAGAAATACAAACCAATGGTCATGCTTAAAGTCCCCAAAGTGATGATGAATAATTGCTGAATATCTATAGCTGCTAATACTTTTTTCAATTTAATACCTCTCTTTTTTGTCCAATCTAATACACAAAATATAACAAAATACCCCTGGGCAATCAATCAGTGACCCTCATTGTTTACATTACAAATTAAAGCTTGTGATAAAAGTTGACAAAGTGACAATTTCAAATTAAAATACCATTAAATTTATCAATCGAAAATATACGAATAGATGAATAGGAATTAAATCCGAGAGGGATGAGAAAATGGCTGAAACAACAGCAACTGCAAAAGTTATTGTAAATGATTTAAAGAAAAGCTTCGGTAAAAATGAGGTCCTTAAAGGGATCGACTTAACCATTAACCAAGGTGAGGTAGTTTGTATCATCGGACCATCAGGGTCTGGTAAATCAACATTCTTACGTTGTTTAAACCGCTTAGAAGACATTAACGGTGGTGAAGTTTTAGTAGATGGCACAAATATTGCCGACAAATCTATTGATATTAATAAAGCACGTCAAAATATCGGCATGGTGTTCCAACACTTTAACCTATTCCCACATTTAAGCGTTTTAGAGAATATTACCCTTGCCCCGACTGAATTAGGTAAGACACAAAAAGATGCCAGCAAAGAACAAGCTTTGTCTTTATTAGAGCAAGTAGGCTTAGCGGATAAAGCAGAAGCTTTTCCAAACTCTTTATCTGGTGGACAAAAACAACGTGTGGCTATCGCCCGCGCTTTAGCAATGAATCCTGACATCATGTTGTTTGATGAACCAACATCAGCACTTGACCCAGAGATGGTTGGTGACGTATTAAACGTAATGAAAGACCTTGCTAAAGAAGGTATGACCATGGTCGTTGTAACACATGAGATGGGCTTTGCCCGTGAAGTAGCTGACCGCGTAATCTTCATGGACGGCGGATACGTTGTCGAAGAAGGTAAACCTGAAGACATCTTCAGTAACCCACAACACAACCGTACAAAAGAATTCTTAGACAAAGTTTTATAATAAATAACGACAGAAAAAGGTATGTGATGTTTTCTATCACATACCTTTTTCTTTATTCACTTCAAATTCTATCTTACAGCACCATACAAGGCTTTGTCCGAAATACCTGAATTATTGGCTAAAGCTGCTTTTCGTAGCCCTTCATATTCGAAGTTTAAGGCTAAAGCCAGTTGTCTGTCAGCTTCATTTCGACTATCTTGATCAAAAGACAAACGGTTCATTTGCACTTCTTTAAACAAGAAATGCACAATATTTTCTAAAGCTTCCTTCGCCAAATCTTGGTCTTTATAGGCTTGACCCATACAGAAGGTTAAGTCTGCTGCCTGGGTGTCTTTATGCACTTCAGTCACTACGATTTCTCCTACCGCTTCTCCAGAAGATTTGTCTTCCACACACCATCTGTAGGTTTTACTTCTGTCCTTGCGTTTATCCCACTTCTCTAAAATGCTTTTACTATCAGAAACGGATTGGTGCTTGTCCCAGGTAACAAATTCTGTATCTGCCGTATTCCCTGCCCAATTCTTGAACATGTCCTTGGCATCACTTGTTTTGAACTTACGTAACAATAGATGTTGCGTTTCTATTGTCTTGGTTCCTTTATGATTCATAACTAACCCCTACTAACGATTTACTTGAAAATTCATGTAATCGATTCATATTTCACAATCTATTATAGCATGTTTTTCTAATGTAAAAATAGGATTGTGAATTTTCTAAACATTCGAAACAAATTTAGTACTTGTTTATCCCTGGTTTATGCCTTATAATGTAATCCGTAAAAACTCGCAGTCATACCTGCAATATGATGGAGGAATAATAAATGAATAATAACGAATTCCAGGTACTACTTTACTATAAATATGTACCTATTAAAGATGCAGAACAATTCGCCAAAGACGAATTACAATTCTGTAAATCACTTGGCTTAAAAGGCCGTATTTTAATTGGTGATGAAGGGATCAATGGTACTGTATCTGGTCCAAAAGAAGCGACTGAACGCTACATGGAACACATGCACGCTATGGAAGAATTTTCTGACCTATGGTTTAAAATTAACGAAGCGGATGACTACGCACACAAAAAAATGTTCGTACGTTACCGTGAAGAAATCGTTTCTTTAGACCTAGAAGAAGATTTAAACCCTAACGAATTATCTGGTACCCACTTAGATCCAGCTGATTTCCGTGAAGCAATGTTAGATGAAGATACTGTTTTATTAGATACACGAAACGACTATGAGTATGATCTTGGTCACTTCAAAGGCGCTATCCGCCCTGATATCCGTAACTTCCGCGAATTACCTGAATGGGTACGCGAAAACAAAGAAAAATTCATGGACAAAAAAGTCCTTGTTTACTGTACTGGTGGCGTACGTTGTGAGAAATTCTCTGGTTGGATGATCCGTGAAGGTATCGAAAACGTTAGTCAATTAAACGGTGGTATCGAAAACTACGGTCAAGATGAAGAAACTCGTGGCGACTTATGGGAAGGTAAAATGTACGTCTTTGACGACCGCATCTCTGTACCAATCAACCATGTTGACCCATCAATCGTTGGTAAAGACTACTTCGACGGTACACCATGTGAACGTTACGTAAACTGTGGTAACCCTGAATGTAACAAACAAATCTTAGCTTCAGAAGAAAACCAAGAAAAACATCTTGGTGGTTGTACACACGAATGCCGTGTTCACCCACGCAACCGTTACGTACAAGCTAAAGGTTGGTCACACGATGAAATCGTTGCACGTTTAGCAGCAATCGGTGAAGAACTAACCGTAGAAGCATAATTTAGAAATCAAAAGACCGCTAGGAAAACCCTGGCGGTCTTTTTGCGTCCCTTCTTTGCAAATTGATATCAACTTGGTTGTACTCTTCTACTATCTAAATAGTATTTTCTAGTGTAATTTTTCATACTCTCTTCCGGGACATAATGTTCGACG
>NZ_JVVG01000003.1:0-205 GCF_001053265.1 Carnobacterium sp. 1290_CSPC | reverse complement strand
ATTTAAACTCATCTATACCAAGGTTACTAGGCAGATAGTTTCCTTTTGGTGATAGTCCTTTACCAGCTTTCAGTAGAATCCTAGTGACTGTTGGAGACGACACGTGATATCGTTTAGCGATTAATCGCATGGATTGTGTTTCAACTAATTCTGAACTTATCTGACTTTTTATTGAGTTTGAGATACAGCAGTATTTCTGTACTAA